>JAHEDA010000096.1 GCA_024641445.1 Gammaproteobacteria bacterium | reverse complement strand
CGCGCAGTCCAGAATCCGGGGGCTAGTTTCATGGGCGGCATTGTAAGCGATCCGCCAGGGTTACGCTGTGGGCGGAATCAGCCAGCCAAACAGGGTGAGGGCGCCCATGAAAATAGGTTGGTGCAGCATATAAATGTGAATGCTGTAGCGACCGGCCAGGCCCAACAGGCGCGGAAGCGGGCGCTCACTGTGCCAGTCACGTAGCCACCTCAGCGGGTGCTCGGTAAAAAAGTAGCGGCCCAGGAACAGGCCAATCAGAACCACCCCAAACCAGGGAAAGAGGGGGACGAAATCCTCGGTCAGGGGTTTGCGTGTGACCAGCCCAATCCAGTTGAGGCCGGGGGCATTAAAGAATGGATTGGTGTAAAACATGCCCAGCAGTAGAACACCGGTGCCAAGCACGAGGTTGCTCCAGTACAGGCGAATAAACAAAAGCCCGAGGACGCTGGCCAAGGCAACGAAGTGCAGAATGCCGAAAAAGATAAAGCTCTGTGGGAACATCACATAACTACCGATACTGACCAGACCGGCATAGACGACCAGTAGACCGAGTCGGCGCAGGAACGATTGGGTGCGAATACCTGAGCGCGTACCCAGATAGAGACCGACACCCACAAGACACAAAAACAGACTGACGATGAGGGCGCGATAGCTGAGCCAGAATGGATGGGTGTTGAAATGAAACACGGCATAACCGAAGACGTGCAGGTCATAGCTAAAATGGTAGGTAAACATCAGCACGATAGCGATACCGCGCAAGACATCCACTGACTGGTAACGCATTGTGGTAATCGGCATGGGTTTTTGCATCCAGGCTGCAAACGGTTCGGGTATGATAAGCCAATTATTTGTGTATTGCAGGTGTGGCAAGAACGATGGATGCACGTCTTCAACAATTGACCGCATGGTTACGTGATGAGCTTAAGTTGTCGGAGTTTACGATTGCGCCGGCCTCGGCCGATGCGAGTTTTCGGCGTTACTTCCGGGTGAACCACAAGGGGCAGACCCGGATTGCCATGGATGCCCCACCGGAAAAAGAGGACTGCCGTCCCTTCGTTGGTATCGCCCGCTTGTTGCATGAGCTTGGGTTGAATGTCCCCGAGATACTGGAGGCGGATTTGGGGCAGGGGTTTCTGTTATTGAGTGACCTGGGGAGCCTGCCCTACCTACCGGCGTTGGATGCGCAGAGCGTGGATAGCCTCTATGGAGATGCTTTGCAGGCCTTGTTAAAACTTCAGTCCTGCCCACTCCCCGCCAGCTACTCCTTCCCCCTCTACAATGAGGCCCTTCTCATCAATGAGATGGGGCTGTTCCGCGCCTGGTATCTGGAGCAGCACATGGGCCTGCACCTGAACGCCACACAGCAAGAGACCCTGCAGACGGCCTTTGAGTATCTGGCGCAGGAGGCCCTGGCGCAGCCCAAGGTGTGCGTGCACCGCGATTATCACTCGCGCAATCTGATGGTGTGTCGCGACAATCCCGGTATCCTGGATTTTCAGGATGCGGTGATCGGACCCATTACCTATGACCTTGTCTCGCTCCTGCGCGACTGCTACATCAGTTGGCCGCGTGTGCAGGTCGAGGCGTGGGTGCGCGACTACCACCGTGATGTGCTGCAACGAGGCATTATCGAGATGAATGACCCGGAGTGTTTCCTGCGCTGGTTCGACCTCATGGGCGTGCAACGTCATCTCAAGGCGACGGGCATCTTTGCCCGCCTCAATCATCGCGACGGTAAGCCGGGTTATCTCAACGATATCCCGCGCACCCTGGGTTATGTCCGCGAGGTGGCCGTGCGCTATGATGGCCTGGCCGAGTTTGCCCAGCTGCTGGAGTCACTGATTCCCGTCGCTGCTGTCAGGGCCTGATGCGCGGTGCTTGAGTTGTCTCTGCGCTTGCCGCTATCGTCAGTGACATGAAGGCAATGATTCTCGCCGCAGGCCGTGGCGAACGTATGCGGCCACTCACCGACAACCTCCCCAAGCCCTTGCTTCAGGTGGCCGGTCAGGCCTTGATTGAGTATCACGTGCGGGCCCTGGCTGCGGCTGGAATCCACGAACTGGTGATCAATCACGCCTGGTTGGGTGAACAGGTAGAAAACTATCTGGGTGATGGGACACGTTATGGTGTGCATATCGACTATTCACCCGAGCGCCCCGCTGCACTGGAGACGGGGGGTGGGCTCTTTCGTGCCCTGTCACTATTAGGCAATCAACCCTTCGTCGCCGTGAACGGTGACATCTGGACCGACTATCCCTTCTCAGCGTTAACCTCGGGTCCGCAAGGCCTCGCCCATCTGGTGTTAGTGCGCAACCCTGAGCACAATCCCAGTGGCGACTTTGGCCTGGTCGATAATAAAGTCTTGGCGGAGGCCTCGACGCGTTTTACCTTTAGCGGAATTGGTGTCTACCGCCCCGAGCTATTTAAGGGGCAGCACGATGGCATCTTTCCCCTGGCACCGATCCTGCGTGCGGCCATGCAGAACGGGCAGATAACGGGTGAGTTATATGAGGGTGCCTGGGTCGATGTTGGTACCCCACAACGCTTGCAGGAACTTGATCAGACCCTACGCGCGCAGAGGAGGGGCTGATGGGGGAGGAGATCGAACGTAGTCGCTTTACGCCAGAAGATATGGGGCGTTTCCGGCGCGCCCTCATTGAGGAGACACAACTTGTACAGCAGTGGCTTGAACAAGGGCGCTTTGATGAAGGGGGGGCGGTTGCCGGTTTCGAGTTGGAGGCCTGGTTGGTGGATGAGTACCTGCGTCCCATGCCCATCAATGCGGCCTTTCTGCAACGCCTTGATAGCTTCTTGGCCAGTCCCGAGCTGGCCAGTTTTAACATTGAGGTAAATGGAACCCCACGCCCGCTGAGCGGGAATGTCTTCTCTGCCATGCACGCCGAGTTACAGGCAACCTGGCGACACTGCGAACAGACGGCCCTCGACCTTGGTAGCCAGGCCGTGATGATAGGCATCCTGCCCACGGTCGAGAATGAGCATCTCAACCTCTCCAATATGTCGCAGATGGAACGTTACCGTGCCCTCAACCGGGAGGTGGTGCGCATGCGCCAGGGGAAACCGATTGTGCTGGATATCAACGGGGTGGAGCACCTGCATGTGACGCATCGTGACGTGATGCTGGAATCGGCCGCGACCTCGTTTCAGTTACATCTACAGGTAGCGCCGCAGCATGCGGTGCGGGCGTACAACCTCTGCTGTATTTTGTCTGCGCCGATGGTGGCCTTGGCGGCGAACTCACCCTTCCTGTTTGGGAAGGATCTTTGGGACGAGACCCGTATTCCATTGTTTGAACAGGCCGTCCCGGTGGGCGGGTATGACGGCGCGGCCTTCGGCCCCATTCGACGCGTGACCTTTGGCTCGGGCTATGCGCGGCAATCACTGCTGGAGTGTTTTCAGGAAAACCTGCAACACTACCCGATTATGTTGCCGGTAGAATTACTCGGTGACCCCGCCGCGCTGCACCACCTACGCCTGCACAATGGCACCATCTGGCGTTGGAATCGACCCTTGATTGGCTTCGATGAGACGGGGCGACCACACCTGCGGATTGAGCATCGCGTGATCCCGAGCGGGCCAACGATCACTGACGCCATGGCCAATGCGGCCTTCTTTTATGGTGTCGTGACTGCGATGTGCGCGCAGCCCACAAAGTATGAAGATGAAATCCCCTTCGATAAGGCGCGGGACAATTTTTATAAGGCCGCACGATCGGGCCTTCGCGCGCAGGTGAGTTGGTGCGGTAAGGATCACATAGGGCTGCAAGGCCTGATTCTGCAAACCTTGCTACCGATGGCGCATGCCGGTTTGGAGCAGCTAGGTGTCTCGGGTTCAGATCGCCAGGACTATCTCGCGATTATTGAGGCGCGGGTGGGGAGTGGCAGCAATGGGGCTAACTGGCAACGGGCCTGGGTGGCAAAACACGGTGCCAAGATGGAGGCACTGACCGCCGCCTATCTGGAGCGACAACAACAAGGTCAACCCGTCCATGAGTGGCGGGTCTAGGGGAACGATGTTAAGTATTCTCGATACGCTGCCTGAAGGCTTGCTCGAGTGTGAGGCTCATGAGCTGCATCGCCGCCTGGCGGGACCTGCCTTGATTCACCTCAAAGGTGCGCGAGAGCAGCCCCTGTTTGTCTCGGTATTGTTGCACGGCAATGAGGTGACGGGTTGGCAGGCCGTTCGGAGTTTGTTGCAAAAATATCAGAACCGCACTTTACCCCGTTCACTCAGTCTACTTATCGGTAATGTCGAGGCGGCGCGCGAAGGTCTGCGTGTGTTGCCGCAGCAACTGGATTTTAATCGAGTCTGGAAAGGTGAGCTGGATGGGCCAATAGGGCAAATGGCGCGGCAGGTGATGGAGTCTCTACGCGAACTCTCGCCCTTCGCCAGCGTCGATGTGCATAACAATACCGGGCTCAATCCGCACTATGCTTGCGTGAATGTGTTGGCCCCAGCCTTTTTGCATCTGGCCAGTCTGTTTGGGAGGACGGTGGTGTATTTCACTACGCCAGACAGTGTCATGTCACGGGCGATGGCGGGGCTATGCCCAGCGGTGACCATTGAGTGTGGTAAACCGGGGATGTCGCATGGTGAGGTCCATGTAGAGGATTATCTTGAGAGCTGTTTGCACCTCGAGCATTTTCATGATGGTGTGGTCGTGGGTCGGGATGTTGACCTCTACCATACCGTTGCGGTGGTAAAGGTGCTACCCGGCCTGAGCCTGGGTATCGAGGATGAGGGCGCCGATCTCAATCTGCCTGCGGATCTTGATCACTCTAACTTCCGCGAGCTACCCAGTGGAACCAGGCTGGCTCGATTACGGCCAGGTGTGACGGAGGCCGTCGTGGTCACGGATGATGCCGGGAGAGATGTCACGGCGCGTTACTTCAACGTGGATGCGGCGGGTAATCTAGGCCTGGTTCGGCCGGTTATGCCCTCAATGCTGACCCTCGACACGGAGATCATCAAGCAAGACTGCCTGTGTTATCTGATGGAACGTCTCCCTCAGACCAAGGTCTGAAAAATTCCCCTACCGGTGTGCGGTAGTACACAGGCAGGGCTTTTTTTCAGGTTAGAATAAGCCCGGCACAGGATGGTAAGCGACTGATGCGTAGGGACATATCACCACCCCGAAGAAGGTAACTGCGAAACACAATGAAGAAAAATCAAATTGCTGTGCTCTGTCTGTTGGGTGGGGTGATTGTCACCGCGAGTGTATATGCAAGCTCACTGGGGCATGCGCGTGACTTGCTTGGGCGGGGAGAGACTGCGGCGGCCCTGGACGAGGTCGAGGCCGTATTGAAAAATAATGAGGCTGACCCACAGACATTATTCCTGCGTGCACGCATCCTTGCCACGAGCGGTGATTCAAGTAAGGCCATTGCCGCCTATGAGCGATTGATAAAGCAGTATCCGACTCTCCCCGAACCCTATAATAATCTCGCGGCAATTTATGCTGTGCAGGGTAAATTAGAGAGGGCGCGCGAGGTGCTGGAGCGTGGGCTCAGCAGTCATGCCGGTTTTTCTGAGTTGCATCGTAACCTCAATCAGGTGTATCTGCACCTGGCCGATCAATCCTACAGTAAGGCCTTGCGATTGAACGAGGACAAGTCCTCTGACGCCCTGGAGCTCGAACAACAGACGGCCCTGACGCAAGTCCCGCTCAGTGGTATTGCGCTGGCATCGACCAAACCTGTCGTAACAAAGCCACTAACAAAAACACCTCAACCGATCGTGAGCGCATCGACTGCCGCAACTACCGTACCTGCTGTGCCAGTTCCGGTAGCGCCTGTGGTTGCGCCGCCAGTCACCCCACCTCTACCCGTCGTAAATGTGCCCGTAGCGGCGCCCGCCAAAATAGCCGCACCCCAGACGGTGGTATCGCAGGCCAAGGGAGAGGTCGGAGGCAGTAAAAATATTTCCGGGGAGGTCGATATAAAAGGTGTACTGCAGTCGACCTTGCTGGGGTGGGCCGCAGCCTGGTCTCGGCGTGATATTGCTACCTATGTCGGCTACTATGCGGACAACTATCAACCCGACGCGGCCACCAGCCATGAGGCATGGGTGGATCAACGGCGAGAGCGTATCCGGCGTCCCGCCTGGATCAAGGTCAAGCTGGAGGAGTTCGATGTGCAACCGGGACGCGATGGCCAGTATGTGGTCCAGGTGATCCAGAATTATGCCGCGAAGGGTTACCACGATCGCAATCAGAAGCAATTTATCTTCGCACACCAGGCCGATGCCTGGCGTATTATTGATGAGCAAACTGTAAAGGTTCTGGCACCGTGAAAAAGTGTTTTGCCAAATCCTGGGTCTATTCGCTTGGGCTGGTCGCGATGGGTGTGATCCCCCTCGGTGGGAGTGCACAAGGTGATGGCTTTCCCTTGCTGGCGATGCATACACCTTTACAGGCCCTGGAAAATTCCTCGCAACAGACGAGCGGTTCTCTTCAGGGGCTATTTGACGAGCTCAATCTACGGCTGAGTGAGCACCCGGCGGATTATGAGGCCAGCCTGCTCAAATCTATCCTGTTATTTCGTGAGGGTCAGTTAGACAAGGCCCTAACCGAGATCAATGCGCTGGTGGCTCGCGCACCGGATTTTAATCTGGCCTATCTGGTCCGAGGCGACATCCTGATGGCGCAGGTGCATGGTGCCAAGGCGGCTGAGAGCAGCTTGTTGGAGCATCTCACCCCTGAGCAACAGAATCAGTTGAAGTCACTCTTGGACGAGGCGCGTATGCGTCTCGTCGGTGGTCTGGTCAAGCACGGGAATAAATTACCACGCCAACTCCTGGCGCTGGGTGAATCGGTAAATCGGGCCATACTGGTCGACAAGTCACAGCACCGTTTGTACGTATTACAGCGTAGCGGTAACGATGTACCACCGAAGGTGGTCATGGATTTTTATGTGAGTACCGGCAAGCAGGACGGCAATAAGGAGGAGCGCGGTGATCTGCGCACCCCTGAAGGCGTTTATTTTGTGACCAGCTGGATACCGAAGGAAAAGCTCCCGGAAAAATACGGTGTGGGAGCCTTTCCCATGAATTATCCCAACGAGCTGGATCAACGCATGGGAAAGACCGGTGATGGGATCTGGTTACACGGTACGGATACAGGTTTCTTTAGTCGCCCACCTCAAGACAGTGAGGGTTGTGTGGTGTTGACCAATGCCGACTTCAATGTCCTTAAGCAATACATAACCCCGGGACTGACACCGGTAGTGATCGCCGAACAGGTGGAGTGGGTGGATGAGTCCGACTGGTTGTCCGAGCGCAAAGAATTATTTGCGGCATTGGAGTCGTGGCGCGAGGACTGGGAGAGCCTGGACGTCGATCGCTATCTAAGCCACTACGCTGAGGGGTTTTGGAGCGCGGGCTTTGATCGTAACAGCTGGGCCTCACGCAAGCGCCTGGTGGCGCAGGGTAAGACCTTTCAGAAGATCAAGCTGAGTGATATCTCGCTATTCCTCTACCCACGCCGAGCCAGTAACGGTCAAGCCATGGCCGTGGTACGCCTGAATCAGCTGTACACGTCCAATAACTACACCAGCGAACTCAACAAGCGCATCTATCTGAATCGCGAGAATGGTCACTGGCAGATTCTCTACGAGGGCAGCTAGTCTAGCTGCGTAACCAGTACCAAACCTGCCCGATTACCTCATGTAGCAAGGTCGCCGTCTCGCTGACGGCATCGGCGCTGGGCAGGATTAAATATATCCAGGGGCTATCGCCGCGACGGTGAAAACCAAGCGGGGCAGCCGTTACCTCTAATCCCGCTTGTTTGAATGCATATACCGCGCGAGGCATATGTTGCGCATGGGTCACCAACAGGACGTGTTGGATACCTGCACGATGTAATATCTCGGCACTGAAGCGTGCGTTTTCCCAGGTGGTGCGACTCTGGCCCTCTATCCATTGGGCGCTGATGTGAAAGTCATCCCTGAGGCTCTCTGCCATTAGTTTTGCCTCAGGTATGCGTGAACCGTGGACACTCCCGCCAGAAGTCAGCACGGGTAGACCAGTAATACGATGGACATAGGCACCATACCGCACGCGCTCCAGGCTATAGATACTGACCGTATCCCTGGCCCCATACTCGGGGGCATCGGGGTAACGCCCACCACCGAGGATGACGATCGCCCGTGCCGGACTCTGTCGCAACTTGGTTGTCGTCAGGGCGGGAATAGTCTCAATTGCACGATTGATTGCATAGGGCACGAACGGCATGCTGGTCACGATGAGGGTGAACGCCCCAACCCCCATGCTCCACTTTGCGAGGCGTGGACGGCGGTGCCACAACCAC
>JAHEDA010000404.1 GCA_024641445.1 Gammaproteobacteria bacterium | reverse complement strand
CCACTGTACGAAATGCTATTGGAAGGTGTGGTGATGTTTGTCGTGCTGTGGTGGTTTAGCCGCAGGCCACGCCCGGTGATGGCGGTTTCGGGTTTGTTCGCCGTGCTCTATAGCGTGTTTCGCATCGGTATCGAATTTGTGCGTGTGCCGGATGCGCAACTCGGTTACCTCGCCTTTGGCTGGGTCACCATGGGCCAGGTCCTGAGTCTGCCCCTGTTTGCCGTGGGCGTGTTATTACTCTGGTTGGCCTATCGCAAACCCTTGACGACGAAGTAGGGGGAGAGTCATGCAGCCGTATCTTGATCTCATGCGTCATGTGCGCCAGCACGGGGTAAAAAAGGAAGACCGTACCGGCACCGGTACCCTGAGTGTCTTTGGTCACCAAATGCGCTTTGACCTTGCGGCAGGTTTCCCCGTCGTGACTACCAAGAAACTGCACCTGCGCTCCATCATTCATGAGTTGCTGTGGTTCCTCAAGGGCGACACTAATATCAAATACCTGAAGGACAACGGCGTCTCCATCTGGGATGAGTGGGCCGATGCTGAGGGTAATCTGGGCCCGGTGTATGGTTACCAGTGGCGCTCCTGGCCCACTGCCGACGGGCGCCACATCGATCAGATCACGCAGGTGATCGAACAGATCAAAAATAATCCTGATTCGCGTCGAATCATTGTGAGCGCCTGGAACGTTGGCGAGATAGAAAACATGGCGCTGCCGCCCTGCCACGCCTTTTTTCAGTTCTATGTTGCGGAGGGAAAATTATCGTGTCAGTTGTATCAGCGCAGCGCCGATATCTTTCTCGGGGTGCCCTTCAATATCGCCTCGTACGCCCTGCTCACCATGATGATGGCGCAGGTGTGTGGACTCAAGCCGGGTGACTTTGTGCATACCCTGGGTGATGCCCACTTATACCTCAATCACCTGGAACAGACCGACGCACAACTCGCGCGCAAGCCCTATCCACTGCCAACGATGAAGATCAATCCCGCGATTAAAAATCTTTTCGATTTCAGCTTCGAAGATTTTGAACTGGTGGGGTATGAACACCACCCGCACATCAAGGCCCCGGTTGCGGTGTAACACCCTTGTTAGAGGGCGCACAAATGTACCGTCAACAAACACATACCTAATATATAGCTTATAATGATCAAATCTCTTCAATGCCTTTCGTAAGCGTGGCAGCCTGCGACTAAAATCCCCCTCCTTCCCAACGTCTCTTCACGCAACCCTTGTCATCTTTAAGTTGGCGCATCACCCATTTGGGTGATGCCGGGATATATGCCCGCTTCTAAACTATGCCCTTGTAAGTGGATATGATCGGGCCAGATCTGCGTGTCAAGGCAGGGTTGTTGGCGGGTCATGTGTTCAATGTGTGTATATCTGTGGGGAAGGAAAATGCAAACCTCTGCTGTCAGTCATAACGTCCCAATCAGGACTAGTAAAATTCTTTTCGCCTGTACCGTTAGTTTGGCCATGGTTATGGCCGGATGTAGTAACGGCTCCGGCACATCCAGCTCATCCAACACGATAAGCTCTTTGACGGGTTCAGTATCCGCCCCCGGTGGGGCCCTGGCCTTTAATCCCCCCGGCAAACTGGAACAGTTGTTTGCCAGTATCTTCGGCAAGGCCGCCTATGCCGACATTACCGGGGTAAGTAAGGTCGGCTCGGGTGTGAAAATTGAATTGATCGAAGTCGATAGCTCGGGTAACAAGATCGGTAGCACCCTGGCCTCGACGACGACGGGCTCTGATGGTAGCTATACTTTGACCCCGCCCTCAAACTTTACCGCCGCCAGTAAATATGTCATTCGTGCCTCGGGCACCAGTCAGACTCAGGACGTACGTGTCGTCGCCGCCGGAAACGATGTTGACCCCATTAGTGACGCCGTGAGTAAGTTGGTGGCCAGTCAAATCACCGACCTATCAAAGGTAAGCACGGATGAGATCGGGACCATTACCGATGCCGTGACGAGTGTGGCCCAAGGGGTTGACCCAACTAACCTGAGCGCCTCTGCGCTGTCCACGGCATTACAGACTGCGGCCAAGAACGAGGAAGAGGTCCTCAACCAGATCACCAGCACGGCGGCAGGTGGGCAGATCTGCGGTAACGTCAAGGACGCCAGCGGTACCAATCTGCAAAACATCGTCATCATGGCGATGGATTATGGCAACTGGGTCAAGCGGTCCCAGATCAAGACCGATAGTAGTGGTAACTACTGTCTAAACGTACCCACCGGCAAGGATTACATCCTCGGGGCCATGAATTATACCGGCACCAGCACCGCTGCC
>JAHEDA010000403.1 GCA_024641445.1 Gammaproteobacteria bacterium | reverse complement strand
CGTTCTTTCTGTTTTAAATAAATTCTCCGACGAACATATGATCTCGCTGTATACCGTGTACCAGCAGATCAAATGCTACGCCGAGTTTGAAAACCTGCCCCCGCTCCATATTCAGGAAAAGACAATTCATGTCGTGCGTAATAGCCATCAAGGCCCCTTGATCAGCGAAGCACTGTTCGATCCACTCCCCCCTGAACCCAAAGTTTACTTCGGGTCCTGTGAGCACACTTTTCAGTCCGATTTCTTTAATGCCCTAAAACGCATGATCCACGACAAAGGAATCGGCCCATCATATATACAGCAAATATTAAGCACCTCACTACAGGACGCTCACGCCCTGCATGAGGAACTTCGTCATTGACACTTGTACTACTGGATACTAATTCCTATCTGCGCCTCGCGAAGCGTATAAAACCCTTGCTGGGTATCGAATTCGGACAAAACAATTATGTCCTGACAATACTCAAAGAGGTCGAAGATGAGGTGCATAACAGTCCGAGACTTCGTTATCACTTTCCATGGTTCGACAATCCCGACTTTGCCAATGAGCGTTTGGCCAACAAAAATAGGTTAAAAAGAGAGGAAAAGGCGCAAATTGAAGCAGTCAAAAGCGTATTGCATGCCCACGTACTTGAAAATTCTCACCACTATATCGCTCAAGGTAAAACCCCTCCCTCGCCCACCGATTGTTTTATGCTCGCATTCGGTCAAACACGTCCGGCTATCGTGGTCACTGATGATCTTGGCATGCACCTGCTTGCCAGAGATTTTGACCTGCCAATATGGCATGGCCACGAACTACTAAAAAAGATGCTAACTGCAAAACTCATAGAAAACGATCTTATTCGAGAGATATATGAGGCACTTGATGTTAACAGTGACTTACCGAAAAGTTGGCGCGATGTAAAACATACCGCTTTCAAAAAGATTTTTGGACCTGCTATCCAGAAATAATGCCTACAAATTAACTAATACGATGGTTTCTGATCCGCCGCCTTATCCATTACAACTTCCTCGTTCATCGGCTCGGCATTATGGTTTATCCACTGAATCTTGCTGGATATCACCTTCACCTGCTCATCATTAAACAAGCCAAATACACTGTCCGCGTGAATATCGGAGAAGGGGGGCTGGGCGAACTGCTGCGGCTCCATCACCCCATTCTGTGTAAGTAGTCGATTAACGTGTTGATAAACTGAATCTGCACACTATTCATTCTTGTCGCATCAAGAAATTCTGCAAAGGCCTCTTTGGCAGCGCCACGGTCCAACCCGACCAGTTCACGAATGAAGACACCCAAGGGTCTGTCCGGGTGGATTGCCTGATCATACTCATCACGCGTTCCCATCCCGCTGGCCTGGAACAGCATATCGTCCAATTGGGATAAATCCTGCTCCGTCACGGGCCGGTTACGCTTGATTCGTTGAATGGTGAGGTTATCTTCATGCTCACGGATGTAGGACTCCACCTTCCGTCGGTACTGCTCCAGGCCAGTGCCCGCACCCATAATGCCCGCGACATCCTTGCCAGTTATCTCACCCTCTTCATCCTCGAAGTCGGTATACACAATCTCGCGCTTGTTCTTGTCGATGAATTGAATCAGTAGTACGGTAGGTTGGGCTGAATAAAATGAAGCCCAACGACTGAAAGATCATCCCTGCACAAAACCCCGTATCCGCTCCACACCTTGCTCCAACCTCTCCATCGACGTCGTATAGGCAAACCGCACATAGCGCTTGGCGTGGTGACTACCAAAGTCGATACCGGGTGTAATCGCGACACCCGCCTGCTCCAGCAGGTCGACCGCGAATTTGAAACTGTCGTCGGTAAACTTCTCACATCCGGCATAAATGTAGAACGCACCACTCGGCGTCACCGGGATGCTGAAGCCCATGTCGCGTAAGGCGGGCAGGAGAAAATCACGGCGCTGACGGAAAGCCTCACGGCGCTGCTCCAGTATCGCCAGCGTCTCGGGTGTAAACGCGGCAAGGGCGGCGTGTTGCGCCAGCGTGGGCGCGGCGAGAAAGAGATTCTGCGCCAGCTTGTCGATATCGGCGATGCAGGACTTGGGCGCCACCAGCCAGCCCAGACGCCAGCCGGTCATGGTGAAGTATTTGGAGAAGCTGTTGATGACGAAGTTGTCGTCGCCATATTGCAGTGCCGTGGGCAGGGCATCGCCATAGACGAGACCGTGGTAAATCTCGTCCACGATCAAGGCGCCGTGTTTTGCCGCGACGACCTTGGCGATGGCCTGCATCGCCGCCCCTTCCACCACCGTGCCGGTGGGATTGG
>JAHEDA010000402.1 GCA_024641445.1 Gammaproteobacteria bacterium | reverse complement strand
CCGGTGCGTCCGCCTGCGGCTTGACGCACCCTACATTGGTCACATTGGATCGGTCTTGTTTTCGTAGGGTGCGTCAAGCGTAGCGGACGCACCAAAGGCCTAATGCGGTTGGCGGAATAACTCGGCGAACTGTGCCGAGGCCTGGCGAATATCACCCTGGCCCCAGCGTGTAGGTTGGGCTGAGTGTGCGAAGCCCAACAAGGTGGTCAATCCCGTTGGGTTTCATTTTATTCAGCCCAACCTACGTCTCATGCGGTAGGCGGAATAACTCGGCGAACTGTGCCGAGGCCTGGCGAATATCGTCTTGACCCCAAATGGCATGGATAACCGCGAGCATGTCGGCCCCGGCGGCGAGGAGGGCGGGGGCATTCACCGGGGTGATGCCACCGATGGCAACGATGGGGATCGATAACGCGGCCTTGGCCTGGCTCAGCACTTGAATAGGTGCGGGTGGCGCTTCGGGTTTGGTCTGCGAGGGAAAGAAGCGACCGAAGGCGACATAGCTGGCCCCATTTTGCTGGGCCTGTTGTGCCAGGGCGAGATCGGCGTGACAGGTGATGCCGATGATGGCCGCGGGACTGAGTTGCGCGCGCGCCTGTGCGAGTGCGGCATCACCCTGGCCGAGGTGGACGCCGTGGGCGCCAATCGTTTTTGCCAGGGCGACATCATCGTTGATTAAAAGATACGCGTTGGATTTTTTGCAGAGTCGTAATAGCTCACTCGCCTCGTGCTCGCGACGGTTACTGTCACTATCCTTGTCACGATACTGCACGATGCGTGCGCCACCGCTGAGGGCCTGTTCTACCGCCTCGGTAAGCTGAAGCCCACGTGCCTCGATGAGTGTGCGATCACTTACTACGTATAGACCGCGCAGTGGGCGTTGCATTTATTTCCTAATCCTCTTCGCCGCGTGCCCAGAACAGACGGTTGGGGAAGTGTTGACCCATGCCGGGGCGAAACGCCGCCTGGAGTGCCTCATGTGTGAATTCCTGCGCCTCGTGCACGGCGGTAAACATCTCCATACCCTGCGCCAGCATGGCGGCGATGGCCGAAGAGAGGGTGCAGCCCGAGCCGTGATAGCTGTGCGGCAGGCGCTCCCAACTGAAGGTCTCCAGTTTGCGGTGATTACCATAGAAGGTGTTGTGCACCTGCGGGGTGTTTTCATGGGTGCCGGTGATGAGTACGAACTCGCAACCCATGTCCTGTAGCTCCTCGGCGCAGGCATCGAGGGTGTCGGCCTCGGGACAGAGGCGGCGGGCCTCGATGCTATTGGGGGTGAGCAGGCTGACCTCGGGGAATAACAAATCGACCATGGCGTCCTGTGCGATCTCGTCGCTCATCTCACCACCTCCACCGGCGGCGAGGATGGGGTCGAGCACCACCGGGATGTCCGGATAATCACGCAGGATGGTATGGATGGCCTCGATATTTTCCACGCTGCCGAGCATGCCGATCTTGATCGCGTCCACCGGCATGTCTTCAAGGATGGTGCGGGCCTGTTCAATAATAAGCAGGCTGTCTACCGCCTCGAAGCGATACAGACGCTGCGAGTCTTGCACCGTCAATGCGGTGGCAATGGCGGCGGCGTGTACACCCATGCTAATGATCGTCTCAATGTCGGCCTGCATACCGGCACCGCCACTGGGGTCGAGACCGGCCAGTGTGAGGACTACGGGCAGGCTATCTTGTTGCGCGTCAGACATAATTTTATTCAAGGCTGGGTTGAGTTCGGCCGATTGTAGCACCACTTAGGCATATTCACGTTTCCGTAAAAATTACCCGATTCTCTAAACAGTTAAGGAATACCAATGGTCTTTAGAAAGTATCAATGTATTGTCTGCGGTTTTATCTATGACGAGGAACACGGCATGCCCGAGGATGGCGTTGCGCCTGGGACCCGTTGGGACGACATCCCAGAGGACTGGCAGTGCCCGGAGTGCGGGGTGAGTAAGGCCGAGTTTGAGATGATCGAACTAAAATAAGCACGATCCCTTTCGGTTTAGTCCCGAAGGGTTCCGGCCTGCCGCGCGATAAACGCGGTCTTGGCCGAGAGTTCCAGCGAACAAACCCACTTGTAGGCAAGGTTCAGGCTCTCCGCCTGGGCGTAGATACCGTGACCCCGCACCACCACGATGGGGTGATCGGCGAGCGTGGTCGCCACGCGCGGCGCCGTCTCACTCTGATAATCACCATACGCAATGTTGAGTACTGGCACGCGTTGGCCAAAGTAGTACTGGCCCTCGAAGTCGGGTGGGTAGTAGTCCTTGCCGTTGAGGGTGAGTGCGACGGTGTGCGGTCCATGGCT
>JAHEDA010000401.1 GCA_024641445.1 Gammaproteobacteria bacterium | reverse complement strand
AGGCCATGTTGCCTCAGGTGCAGGCGGTGGCGGACACGATGTTGGCGCAACACCCGGAGCAGGTGACACCCCTGATCCGGCGTTGGCTGGGTGAGCGTACCCGTTATGCTGATGTTTAATTGTCGTTAGAGAGTGATATATGTTGCGATATAAAAAATCCCTCTACGGTCCACATGGGCATGAACCGCAGTGGCGTCCACGTCATTATCTCACCCAGCAACCGCCACACGCGCTGAGAAGTTGGCTCTTGGATTCAGGCTCCTTGACACAGCAGGTCATCAATTGTTGTGCAGGAAAGTTCCGGGTCGAGGTGATTTCGCTGCGTTGGCAACGGCCCATGCGCAACGAGGCGCGTCGGCTGGGCCTGCGGGTGCATCAGCGTGCCCTGATCCGACAGGTACACCTGGTATGTAATGATCAGCCCTGGGTATTTGCGCGTACCGTCATCCCGTTTACAACCCTGAGGGGGCCACTGCGCCATCTCGTGCGCCTGGGCACTCGCCCTCTTGGGGCCGTCCTGTTTGCGGACCCACACATGCGTCGCGATGAGTTGGAGATGGCCTGTATTGGTACTGACCTGTCGTTATTTCAACGCGCTATCACCTCACCTGGCGAGGCCTGTGTCTGGGGCCGTCGTTCGGTATTCTATCTGCGCAATCGACCGCTCCTGGTCAGCGAGATCTTTTTACCGGGGATTCCGAAGAGAAAGTAGCGAGTGGCTGGTAGCGGGTTGCGCGATAGACGTTGCACGCCACTAGCCACTAGCCACTAGCCACCCTTATCATGCTGACCTCGATACTGACGGGTAAGCCACTATGTTGGAACGTCTAAAACAGTACGCCCTGCTGATGCGTCTGCACCGCCCGATAGGAATACTGTTGTTGTTATGGCCGACCCTATGGGCGCTTTGGATTGCCGGCGACGGTCATCCGAATGGGTATGTGGTAATAGTTTTTCTGCTCGGTGTTGTCCTCATGCGCTCGGCAGGCTGTGTGATCAACGACTATGCCGATCGCGACTTTGACCCGCATGTGGCGCGCACGCGAACGCGTCCTATCGCGGCGGGCAAGGTGAGTCCGCGTGAGGCGCTGATACTCTTCGTGTTGTTGTGCCTGGTCGCGTTTGCGCTGGTGTTGACTCTCGACACCTTCACCATTTTTTTGTCGATCGGTGGTTTGCTCCTTGCGGCCATCTATCCCTTCACCAAGCGTTATACCCACTTACCACAAGTCGTGCTGGGGGCCGCCTTTGGTTGGGCCATCCCCATGGCCTTTGCCGCACAGACGGGTGCGCTGCCAAAGATGGCCTGGTTAATCTATGGCGTGGCCTTGGTCTGGACCGTGGCCTATGACACCCTGTACGCCATGGTGGATCGTGACGATGACCTCAAGGTCGGCGTGAAGTCCACGGCGATCCTGTTTGGTAAGTCAGATCGGTGGGTGATTGCTGTTATGCAGGTGATCGTGCTGCTCGGGCTCTATCTAATTGGGGTGCAGGCTCAGCGTGGTGTGGCCTTTAATGTCGGGATTGCCGTCGCCGCCGTGTTCGCCGTGTATCAACAGTGGCTGATTCGACAACGTCAGCCGGCCGCCTGCCTCAGGGCCTTTCTCAATAACAACTGGTTTGGTGCGGCAGTCTTTGTGGGACTATTGGTGGATTACCTTTTTTAACCATGTCTGTGATGAGGGTACTCTGTGATCTATTCCTTACGGGTTACTGTATTAGCGCCTCAATACGCTAAACTATTCGCTGACAAACGACGATATTTCACACATGTACAAATACGCCCATCGCATGTCCTTCCTGCTGGCCCTCGCGGTCGGTGTGATGCCGTGCGCGTTTGCCGAGGGTCGTGACTCGGAGCAGGGCATCTTGATGCCGCACTTCAAGTTCCAGGCCCAGGCCATGGGTACGCTTAGCAACGGGCCGACGAATTCACCGATTAGCTCACAGAACCTGCTGTTGTCAGGACCCATCCAGAGTCTGCAACAGTACGACGCCACGATGTACTACCCCTTCGGTGACAGCGTGCTAAATTTTGACCTCGGACTGAACCTTCGCTACATGGACGGGTATCTCTCCTCCGCTATGGCCCGTGACAACAATCGCAGCCTGGATGAGACCATCCCGATGTTGTATGCGAATGCCCTGTTCAATCTGCCTTTCAAGGGGCTTTCGGCCAGTGTCGGCGGAAAACACCTCATCGACCTGCATGACCATAGCCTATTTGATTACAGCGCCAAGTTGGGTTATCGCTGGGAGAGTGGTTTCGGTCTGCAGGGGGGCTGGAAGCATCAGCAATATAATCTG
>JAHEDA010000400.1 GCA_024641445.1 Gammaproteobacteria bacterium | reverse complement strand
GAGGTCGGGCTGATCTTCGCCTCCATCGGCAAGACCTTAGGGGTGATCAGCGATGCCCTGTTCGCCGCCGTGGTGCTGATGGTCATCGTCACCACCCTGCTGGCGCCGCCGCTGCTCAAGTCCGCCCTGGGGTCAAAGGACCCTGATGTCGTAGGTGATTAGATCATAAGAATTTGACCGTGCGGCTTGAAGCCCCATGCCTATACCTATATATAAGGGTTTACTAATGAATCCTAGGAGATATCCCCAATGAGCAAATACGGCTTTGATGTGAAATTTAAGGGCAGCTTCGACAACGCGGTGACCCGAGTCACCGAGGAACTGCAAAAGGAAGGGTTTGGCGTGCTGACCGAGATCGATGTTAAGGCCGTAATGAAGAAGAAGCTCGACCTCGACAAGCGCCCCTATAAGATCCTCGGCGCCTGTAACCCGGTGCTGGCCAACAAGGCCCTCACCGCCGAGGCGGATATCGGCCTGTTGCTTCCCTGTAACGTCGTCGTGCGTGAGAATGAAGATAAGTCCGTGACCGTGGCCTTCATGGATCCGTCAGCGGTACTCACCCTGGTGGAACTGCCCAGTGTGCACGAGCTGGCTGCCGAGGTGAAGGGCAAGCTGGAACGTGTACGCGATGCACTGAAGTAAGTTACTACGACTCTTCGAAGACAAGGCCCGCGAATGCGGGCCTTGTCGTTTCTGTAGCGGCGTGTTGCGATGCTTGTTGAGATATGTCGCTTGGATGGTCAGGCCTGCACACGCACGACCTGCGTATCGCGCGATACTTTCCTGTGCTTGCGATCCACAACTGCCCTGGTGCAATGCCGGGATGGTAGACGAAGGTATCAAAGCGTTGATCCCATATGTTTACCACCGCAGCGTAGTTCTTGCCCTCGTGCCTATTCGCGCGGTGGTGATAGCGATGTAACGCGGTAGCCATCGATAGATAATTCACCTAACCGACACGGCTGTCCACATACAGCCAGGAAGTCGCGCCGTTTAGAACTGATTGCCAGGCATGCCTGGCAATCGTGGACGCCAGTGATCGTATACATCCACCGTTGTCTGTAAACACACAGTTTTGCAGGCGTATGAATCCCTAACTACTTGAAATACAAAAGTATGGGGTCTGGCAAGTTGCTTGCAATCATTGCGATACACACGGCTGTGTATCGCAATGTCAATTATGTGGAAGGACTCGCGGAGGGACTCCAGCAGGCCATCACCATATACGTGCTTTGCCTGTATCCGGAAGTTGGGTCGCCATACTCGCCTTGTGTACAGCGATTACCCACCATACCAATAAGGAGAAATAAATGAAGTTCATATCTTATCTGTTACTTGGTATTGCATTGATCGGCGGTAGTATTGCCGCGCCTGCATGGGCGGGTGATTCCGATCCGCTGTTTGTGAACCTCACGACGGATGATTCTCACCGGGCCAATATGGGGATTAGTTTCGGTTCAAAACAATTTGAACGCGGACACCCCTTGACCATTTTTCTCAATGACAAGGGGGTAGCCATTGGTGCCAAGGCCAATGCTGCAAAGTTTGGCGATCATCAGAAGATGCTCACTGATCTCATCAACAAGGGCGCGGTGGTGCTGATCTGCCCGATGTGCATGAAGCATTACGGTGTCAAAGAGTCTGATTTGCTTCCAGGTCTGAAGATCGGCAATCCGGAGCTGACGGGTAGCGCCTTATTCAAGGACCATACCAAGACGCTCGCATGGTAAAACAGAAGCATGACTTTCTGCGGCAGTATTATCCTCAACCAGGCCCGTCTGAGTGGGCCTGGTTGTTTGTTTGCAGGCAGCTACTGTCTGTAAACAGACAGTTTGCTATTGAGCCAGTCATCTAACTCCCTGTATTTTCGCGAATTACATCCTGGCAAGCGGTTTGCTATGGGTCCCCTACTAAAAAAAATTTATAAACAGGGGGAAGACCATGCGCAGTATATTGCTGGTGCTGCCAGGCATACTGGCGGCCGTAAATATCGCGGCTGAAGAGGCAACCGTTACCGATGAAGTGACCGTCACCGCCACCCGCGAGGCGGAGCCGCTAAAAGAATCCACTCACAGTGTCGGCGCAGTAAATGCAAAAGAGATCGACGCCGTGAAACCGGGACACCCATCGGAGATCATGGGCCGTATCCCCGGTGTCTACATCAACGTCACCGGCGGTGAGGGGCACATGACGGCGATCCGCCAACCCATCACCACCAATCCGGTCTATCTCTATCTCGAAGACGGTATCCCGACACGCTCTACCGGTTTCTTCAATCACAATGCACTGTATGAAGTGAACCTGCCCCAGGCGGGC
>JAHEDA010000095.1 GCA_024641445.1 Gammaproteobacteria bacterium | reverse complement strand
ACGATGCCAATTTGGGGCATCGACAGCGTCGTGGGATCGCCATAGACATACAATAGGAGTGGTGGGTCATTGATCTCACGCAGGCGAGCCGGGTACAGCGGGTGATCGAGGTGAACTACATAGGCATCGGTCTGGGCTTGCCAGACCTCTATCTCTCGAATGGCCTCTTCATCGGGATGGTGCAGGGCGTGAATCGTCTCCAGGCGCAAGCCATGGCCACGCAAATTCTGTTCGGTCTCCAAACAGATCGCCTCGGCACTTTGGTAATGTTCTAACAGGGGTTTGAGACTTAACGGACCCAGACCCGGCGCCATGTGCAGCGTCAGCCAGGCCCTCAACTCGCGGGCATCATCCATGATCGGCTCCTCATTCCATTAATGAGCGGTGCCCCCGTAAACGGGGCCAACCTTAGTTACTCTAGTGCCCGTGCATCCTGTACGGGCAGGTCAATCACTTCGACCTGTATAACACAATCACACGCTGAGACAGAACCCTTCTCACCAGGTCTATCAGGGATTCGTCACCATATCCTTCACATGGATGGGTCGCTCGGCATCCATCACCAGTGCGTAACTGACCCGATCATAGCTGTGGAAGACCATCAAGGTGCCGACGCGCTCGGCAGGAAGCTCAATCTCGCCATAGGCGCGGTTGCGCACCGACTCACCGCGCTGCTCAATGGCCAGTACGTGGCCAGGCTCGATGCCGTCACGCTTGCCAATATTGAGTGTCACCACATTATATTGACCGATCTCGGCCACGCCGTTATAGACATCGATAATGTAACCCTCAACCGTCTTGGAGGGCGCGCGCGGAAAGAAGGTAAAGTCCACCACGCTACTCTCCAAAGGTAATAACTTGTCGCCATTGACTACCTCGCGGTAGCCCTCGGAGATCTCCAGGGTAGCGGGCTTGCTGAGTTTGATGACCCGGGCAATCGCCTCCACGTCAACTTCGTATCCCAGTATCCGATCCGTAATGGGGTCACGATATTTATCCCCGAGGTGCACCACATTGTAGGTACTTTGGGTGGGGTCGGTAATGCCAGTGGCATAGATGCGGTTACCCGTACCACTGATGAGGTGCCCCTCATAACTCGATACGATATAGGGCGCGTCGTCCAACATCCCCTCATCGACCACATAACGGGGACGCGCCAGGAAGGCCTTAATCTCCGACATCGGTAGCGCGGTGATGGCCTTGTCCAGGGGGATTTCGCGCATGCGCGGCGACAGGGTCTCGACCTTCAGGCCAGGCTTGGCCACCGACATTGGGGTCTTGGGTTGTGGTGGGATCGCCCGGGGCCCAGTGTCGGTACCCGCCAAGGTGACATAGGGTTTGCCGTCACGCATGGTGAAGACCAGCTTGTCACCGGGATAAATCAGGTGGGGGTTACGGATCTCGGGATTGACGTACCAGATCTCTGGCCAGAGCCAGGGGTCACTCAGAAAGCGTTTGGAGATATCCCACAGGGTATCGCCCTTGACCACGACGTAGCTCTCTGGGTGATCGGGGCGGATGCGGCTGGCGACATCCACGGCCTGTACCGACAGCGGCAGCATCGACAGCACCATGGCAACCAGACACCATTTGAGGGGTGAAAACAGAGTGGGGCTCGGTTTATTATTCTCTTGCATATGCTTCCCTTGTCCGGAGGCCGCGAGGACCCGGATTCGGGGCCGTCGCAGGCGTGCTGTTATCCTGTAGTATCATAATGTTAGCAGCTTTTTCTACACTTGTACTAGAAGTTACATCGCAAATCCTATGACCCAATTGAGCATACTGCATTACCCCGACGAGCGTCTGCGTACCCCGGCCCAGCCGGTGGAGAAGGTGGACGACGCCCTGCGCCGCGTCATCGACGATATGTTCGAGACCATGTACGCCGCACCGGGTATCGGCCTCGCCGCCACCCAGGTAGACGTTCACCAGCGCCTGATCGTCATCGATACCTCCGAAGACAAGAGTCTGCCCCTGGTCTTTATCAACCCGGAGATCATCGAGCGCGAGGGCGAGCAGGTCATTGATGAGGGCTGCCTCTCAGTACCGGGGGTGTATGAACCGGTCAAACGCGCCAACCACATCCGTGTCCGCGCCCTCGATCGCCATGGTAAGGCCTTTGAGCTGGAGGCCGAGGGCTTACTGGCGGTTTGTATTCAGCACGAGATGGACCATCTCAGTGGCAGGCTCTTCGTCGACTATCTGTCTGAGCTTAAACGCCAGCGTATTCGCAAAAAGATGCAGAAACAACAACGCCAGAACGAACCGATTCCGTTGTAGAATATCCGGCGCGATACGTCGCTATCCCACCACGCCTAACAAATAAATATCCTCATGCCCTCACCACTCAGGATCATCTTTGCCGGAACCCCGGAGTTTGCCGCCATCGCCCTGACGGCACTGTTACAATCAGGGCATGAGGTTATCGCGGTCTACACCCAGCCGGACCGACCCGCTGGGCGCGGTCGCAAGTTAAGCGCGAGCCCGGTCAAACAACTGGCACTGTCCAAAACCATTCCGGTCTATCAGCCAGAGAGCCTCAAGGACACGGCAACCCAAACCGAACTTGCCGAGCTAAAGCCCGACGTCATGGTGGTGGCCGCCTATGGTCTACTCCTGCCCAAGGCGGTATTGGAACTGCCACGCTACGGCTGTCTCAATATTCACGCATCACTCTTACCGCGCTGGCGCGGCGCGGCACCCATCCAACGCGCCATTGTCGCAGGTGATGACGAGACCGGCGTGACCATCATGCAGATGGATGTAGGCCTCGACACGGGTGACATGTTATTAAAGAAGGTAACCCCGATTCGTGCAGAGGATACCGCCGAGCGTCTACACGACCGTCTCGCCCAACTGGGGGCCGAGGCCATCGTTGGCGCACTGAATCAGATCACCCGTGGTAGTCATATCGCCGAGAGGCAGGACCCCCAGCTTGCTACCTATGCCAAAAAGCTCGACAAGGCCGAGGCGGTGATCGATTGGCAGCTTAGTGCGTTAAAGATCGATCGTCTGGTGCGCGCCTTTATACCCTGGCCGGTGGCGCAGACGCTGTTGCAGTCGGAGATACTGCGTGTATGGTCCTGTGAGATCGTAAACGGACAGGCATCGAAACCCGCAGGCACGATCCTCCGCGCCGACAATGAGGGCCTGTTAATCGCCTGTGGTGAAGACCGCCTACGCATCACCCGTGCCCAGCTCCCAGGAGGCAAACCAATGGACTTTGCCGCACTCTTTAATGGCCACCCCGATCGCTTTACCGCAGGACATAAACTTGGTTGACGCCACACTCATCAGCCCCCGCCTCGCCGCCATTCACGGCCTGCAGCAGGTAGTCGATAACGGTCGTAGCCTGAGCGAGGTCATGCCTCAGGCACTCGCACAGGTCAACGCACGCGACCGCTCGCTCACTCAGGCACTCTGCTTCGGTGTCTGCAGGCTCTATCCGCAACTCGAATTTCTACTGCACCAGTTATTGGAAAAACCGCTCAAGAAAAGAGACAGCGACATCCGCCTCGCCATTTTGTGTGGCCTCTACCAATTAAGGGCCATGCGTGTCCCTGACCATGCGGCCGTCTCCGAGACCGTCGCCCTGGCCACGACGCTCAACAAGACCTGGGCACGCGGCCTTATGAATGCCGTGTTACGCAACTACCAGCGTAAGCAAACGGAACTCAATCTCGCACTGGAACAAAACCCCGTTGCACATTTTGCACACCCACAGTGGTGGATCGACAAAATTAGATCAGCCTGGCCAGGGCATTGGCAGGCGATCCTTGAGGCAAACAATCAACCACCGCCCATGGCACTACGCGTCAACGCTCGCAAACTAACCCGTACAAACTACCTCGCACAACTCCAGCGAGCCGGTATCCAGGCACGCCCCCTGGCCCATTGTGAACACGGCCTAATCCTCGAAGAGGCCATCAGTGTGGAACAACTGCCGGGCTTTAGTGAAGGCGCTGTCTCGGTGCAGGATGGCGCGGCCCAACGCGTAGCCGCTGTCATGCGGCCCCACTCTGGCGATCGCATCCTCGATGCCTGCGCCGCACCCGGCGGCAAGACCGCACACCTACTCGAACAACAACCCGAGCTTGCCGAACTCGTGGCCATCGATGTCGATGAAGTACGCCTGCTACGAATCCATGAAAATCTTCTGCGCCTGGGTCTACAGGCGACGGTTTGTGTCGGTGATGCCGCAACGCCCTCCGCCTGGTGGGACGGCAACCCCTTTGATCGGATTCTGCTTGATGCACCCTGTTCAGCCAGTGGAGTGATCCGCCGCCACCCCGATATAAAGTTGTTGCGACGGCCCGCCGACTTACCGCAATTAGTCCAAAATCAGTCCGACATGCTGGATGCACTCTGGCCCTTGCTCAAACCGGGGGGTATGCTCCTTTATACAACCTGTTCAGTACTGCCTGAGGAAAATTCCGAACAAATCCGGCGCTTTCTGGTGACGCACCCCGATGCACAGTATCTGCCGCTTGCAACCGCGTGGGGACACAGCCTGTCCCTCGGCACACAGACCCTGCCGGGTGAGGATGAGATGGATGGTTTTTTTTACGCCCACATGGAGAAACGCACCACCTAGCCGACTACGCATTGGCGTCGCGTTGCTGCTGGGTTGTCTCGCGTGCCAGACAGTCGATGCCAAGGGCTTCTTTATCCGCAGCGTGGAGACGCGCCTGCAGGAAAGCGTCTACATGCTCAATGCCAATATCCAGTACGACCTTTCCGACGAGGCCGGCAAGGCACTTCAGAACGGCGTGCCGCTCATTATTCTGATGGAGATCAACGTGGAAAAGACCCGCCGCTGGTGGTGGGACAAGACCATTGCCAGGCTCAGCCAGGGCTACCTGCTGCTGTATCACGCACTCAGCGAAAAATACATCCTCACTAATCTCAATAGTGGTGGTCAGACCGATTACCATAGCCTGCGTGCGGCACTGAATAGCCTGGGGCAATTAAAGATGTTGCCACTGATCGATTCCCACCTGCTCGAGAGTGATAGTCAATATCAGGTCGAGTTGCGCGTGCGCCTGGACATTGACTCTTTACCACCACCGATGCGGCCTCTGGCCTATATCTCATCTGACTGGCAACTCGTAAGCGACTGGTACCGATGGCCCCTGCAACCCTAAAGCGTATCCTTGCAGGCAACACCCCCGTCATCTTCCTGTTGGCGCTGTTGTTTATCTCGCTCTATTTAATGAGTGGTGCCACCACCGACTCGGCCCTGTTCGGGCGACTCTATCTCTGGCTCCTGCTAATCAACATTGCGGCCATCCTATTGTTAGTCGGCATCATCGGCCGCCACGTCTACCAACTGGTACAACGATATCGAGAACAGGCCACCGGTTCCCGGCTGACCTCGCGCCTGGTAGTCATGTTCATCATCCTGTCACTTACACCCGTCTCCGTCGTCTACTACTTCTCGTTGGATTTTCTCCGCCGTGGCATCGACAGCTGGTTTGACGTTCGCGTTGAAAATGCACTCAAAGACTCGCTCGAACTAAGTCAGGCCTCCATGGGTGTGCGGATGCAGGAACTCCTGCACAAGAGTCAGGAGATGTCGCAACGTCTGGTTGAGACATCGAATGACCTTGCCGCCATTACCCTCAATGACCTGCGCACGGCCAGTGGCGCCGATGAGCTGACACTCTTCACTGCCTCGGGTCGCATCATCGCCTCTAGCAGTTTCGAGACCGCCTCACTCATACCCCATAGCCTGCACGAGACGACGATCCTGCGACTTCGCCAGGGTGAGGATGACGTAGCACTGGTCCCGCTCTCCGAACACGACTTGCACATTAGCACCGCCGTGCGCGTACTGAGCCCAGACCCGGTAGTCGAATATCGCGTGCTACAGGCCCTCTATCCAGTGACCGAGCGTATCAATACCCTCGCCAATAGTGTGCAGAGCGCCTTCTCTAATTACAGCGAGATTGCCTATCTACGCACGCCACTGAAATACAGCTTTATCCTCACGCTCTCACTGGTGTTGATGCTGAGTATCCTCGCCGCGATCTGGGGGGCCTTCTTCTTTGCCCGGCGCCTGGTCGCGCCCATTACCGATCTGGTAGAGGGCACGCGTGCCGTCGCCGAAGGCAATTACGACAAGCGCCTGCCCTTACCGGGTAAGGATGAGCTCGGCTTTCTGGTCCGTTCATTTAATGAGATGACGCGCAAGATCGCCCTGGCCAACGACACTGCCAAGCACAGCCAACAACAAGTCGAACAGCAGAATGCCTATCTTGAGGTTGTGTTGGCACATCTCTCCTCGGGCGTACTGACGCTCGACTCCCAACTCCGCGTCCATACCAGTAATACCGCAGCCAGCCAGATCCTCAACATCGACCTGCTGCGCTACCGCGAACTGCCGCTATCGACACTGGTGCATGAACAACCGCAGATGCACTTTTTTGTCGATGTGGTCGAACCCCACATTCAGGCTGACGATGTGGAGTGGCGTGAGGAGATTACCCTCTTCGGTAGCGGTGGCCGCCAGGTATTGATGTGCCGGGGGACACTGCTACCGCATACCGTCACCCTGGAAGGTGGTCACATGATCGTCTTTGACGACATCACCACGCTACTTCAGGCGCAACGCAATGCCGCCTGGGGCGAGGTGGCGCGTCGTCTCGCGCACGAGATCAAGAATCCACTCACCCCGATTCAACTCTCGGCCGAACGCCTGCGACACAAATTTCTCGACGTCCTGCCACCCAAGGACGCAGAACTCCTGGATCGATCCACCCACACCATCGTGCAGCAGGTCGAGACACTCAAGACCATGGTCAAGGCATTTTCCGATTATGCCCGTATGCCGACACTCCAGGTGCAGCAGATCAATCTGAACGATCTCGTCAACGAGGTACTCGACCTCTATCGCAGTGAACACCCCACAATGTTGCTTGAGGTCAACCTGGACCATACACGTCCGCAGATCGAGGGCGATGCCGGTCGCCTGCGTCAGATCCTGCACAATCTGATCAAAAATGCCCAGGAGGCGATGGAGAATACTAAGGATGCACGCCTGTGCATTCGCACGCGCTGCATGGAACAACAGGCGTGTCGTTTTGTAGAGTTGCGCATTGAGGATAACGGTCCTGGAATTTCGCCCGAGATATTCGCCCAACTATTCGAGCCCTACATCACCAGCAAACTCAAGGGCAGTGGCCTCGGTCTCGCCATTGTTAAAAAGATCGTAGAGGAACACGGTGGTATGGTGTGGGCAGAAAACCTTACTACGGGCGGAGCCTGTATTATTATCCGCTTACCCGTAAGGGCCACCGAACGGTACATCAACAGCCCCGAACAGGATGACCATGACACCAGCCACGTCGCCTAGTACCCACATCGGTCAGGATGCCATCCTCAGCCACCGCACCCCCTATATCCTGGTGGTGGATGACGAACCCGACATTCGCAACCTATTGCAGGAAATCCTGCAAGATGAGGGTTACGAAGTAGGCATCGCCGAGAATGGTCTGATGGCACGCAGCCTCTATCGCCAGCGTAAACCCGATCTGGTCATGCTGGATATCTGGATGCCTGACCTCGATGGCATCACCTTACTAAAGGAGTGGAGCGACGAGGGCAATCTCCCCATGCCCGTTATCATGATGTCGGGACACGCCACCGTGGAGACCGCGGTCGAGGCCACACGCCTGGGTGCCTTTGACTTTATCGAGAAGCCGATCTCGCTGGCCAAACTCCTGCTCACGGTCGAACACGCCCTAGAGACGGATCGCCTGCGCCTGGAAAATCAGGACCTGCGCCGACACAACCCCGCTATTCCCGAACCCATCGGCCGCAGCATCATCATGCAACGCCTGCGTGATCAGGTAAAACGCGTCGCCGAGCACGAGACCTGGATACTCCTCACCGGTGAGTCCGGTAGCGGGATGAATGTAACCGCACACTTCCTGCATCAGTGTAGCGCCCAGCGCGAGCACCCCTTTATCGAGGTCAGCGTCGCGGGTCTCACCCACGAGTCCGCCATTGCTGATCTATTCGGCAGTGAGAGCAATGGGCATATTCACTATGGCCTGCTGGAACAGGCCCAAGGTGGTAGCCTGTTTTTGCACGACATCGGCGATATGGACCTCACCACGCAGGCACGCCTATTGGCTGCGCTGGAACACAAGAGTTTTCACCGTGTGGGGGGAAATACCCGTGTCACATTACACACGCGCATCATCGCCGCCAGCCACTACGATCTGGAGACACTGCGAGGATTGGGAAGATTCCGCACCGACCTCTACTACCTGCTCAATGTGATGCCGATCGCCATCCCCTCCCTGCGCGAACACCGCGAGGACGTCCCTGATTTATTGAGTTACTACGTCAACTTTTTTGTCGAACGGGAACAGTTGCCATTCCGCAAATTTTCCATGGCCGCCCAGAACCGCCTGCGGAATTACGGCTGGCCTGGCAATGTGCGCGAGCTGATGAATCTGGTACAACGCCTGCT
>JAHEDA010000399.1 GCA_024641445.1 Gammaproteobacteria bacterium | reverse complement strand
AGCCGGGCGATCAGATTGAAGTCTATGAGCGCGTGCAGGTTGCACGTCACCTCTAACGCCACGACGACATCATGCCAAAAGACTTTAATCGCACGCGCCGAATTGGTGAGCAGATCCAGCGCGAACTGGCGGTACTGATCCAGCGCGAAATTAAAGACCCGCGCGTTGGTATGGTGACCGTCTCGGCCGTTGAGGTTACCAAGGACCTGTCCCAGGCCAAGGTTTTCATCACCCTGCTGGATGATCAGCGCAATGTAAAAGAAGTTTTACAGGCGTTAGATCATGCCGCAGGTTTCATGCGCCATGAACTGGGTCAGCGCCTGATTATTCGTAGCATGCCGGCCCTGAAATTCTATTACGACAATTCCATTCGTCATGGTTCTGAAATGTCACATCTGATCGATGTGGCAATTGCCTCAGACCAGGACAAGCAAAAAGACTGAGGTAGTCGATGGCCAGAAAGCGCCTCCACGGCCGTCCCGTCGACGGTATTCTCCTGCTTGATAAACCCGTCGGTATTACATCAAATGCCGCGTTGCAGCGGGTGAAGCGTTTGTACAATGCGCGCAAGGTGGGTCATACGGGCAGTCTCGACCCCCTTGCGAGTGGTCTACTGCCCATCTGTTTTGGTGAGGCGACCAAGATCTCCGGTTTTTTGCTCGATGCCGACAAGCGCTATCACGGCATTTGTAAACTGGGTGTGCGTACCACCACGGCGGATGCCGAAGGTGGGGTGATCGCGACCCGGCCGGTCCCCGCCCTAAGCGAAGAGCAGGTAGGCAAGGTCCTACAGGGTTTTTGTGGTGAGATCGAGCAGATTCCCCCCATGCACTCCGCCATCAAGCAAAATGGTCAGCCTCTGTACAAGCTGGCACATCAAGGGATTGAAGTCGAAAGGCAGCCGCGCAGCGTACAAATCTTTGAACTGAACCTGATTCGCCTGGAGGGCGATGAGCTAGAGATTGACCTGCATTGCTCCAAGGGGACTTACGTACGCACCCTGGCCGAGGACATTGGTGAGGCCCTGGGCTGTGGGGCTCACCTGAGCGCTTTGCGCCGTACCACCAGTGGCCCCTTCAAACTGGAGACCGCTGTGGGCCTGGAGTCTCTACAGGGTCTTGCCGAGGCCGGTTCCGAGGCCTTGGATGCCTGTCTACAACCCATGCAGGATGCTCTCCAGCAATGGCCTGACATCCATCTTACTGATAATTCAGCCTATTACCTGCAACAAGGGCAGCCAGTGCAGGTTGCCAAGGCGCCCACCAGTGGGTTGGTGCGTTTGTTTGCCGGGGAGGCACATTTTCTAGGCGTCGGTGAGATCATGGATGATGGCCGGGTCGCACCACGACGCCTGATTCAAACCGGTTGAAACACGGCAAAATAGCTGATGTTTCGCTTGTGTAATCATGGGGGGCGCAGGTAAAATACGCCCTCGTTTTTTCCCGTAATTTTATGAATTCATAGGAGTTTGCGATGTCCATGAGTGCCGAACAAAGGGCCAACATCGTTCAAGAACATCAGCGTGCCGCCGGCGACACCGGTTCACCCGAGGTTCAGGTTGCGCTGCTTTCCGCCCGCATTAACGATCTGTCCGACCACTTCAAGACTCATACCCACGATCACCACTCTCGCCAGGGTCTGCTGCGGATGGTGAGCAAGCGCCGTAAGCTGCTGGATTATCTGAAGAAGTCAGATATTCAGCGCTACCGCGACGTGATTGCTCGCTTAGGTCTGCGCAAATAACCAGGAGAGGGGAGATTGATGGCACCAGTGATAAAAGAATTTAAGTTCGGTGAACACACGGTAAGGATGGAGACGGGCGAGATTGCCCGTCAGGCCACCGGCGCGGTGATGCTCAGTATGGGGGAAACGGTTGTCATGGTGACCGCCGTCGCTCTGAGAACCGCGGTCGAAGGCCGTGATTTTTTCCCCCTCACTGTCAATTATCAGGAAAAAACCTATGCCGTGGGGAGGATTCCCGGTGGTTTCCTGAAGCGCGAGGGTCGTGCCTCTGAACGTGAGACACTGGTTAGCCGTCTTATCGATCGCCCCATTCGCCCTTTGTTTCCAGAGGGTTTTACCAATGAAGTCCAGGTCGTTGCCACCGTCATGTCGATGGACCCGGAGATCAATCCGGACGTCCCCGCCATGTTGGGTGCCTCCGCCGCCCTAGCGCTGACCGGCGCCCCCTTCAATGGTCCCATTGGCGCTGCACGTGTTGGTTATGCTGAGGGTCAGTACATCCTGAATCCATCGGCTACCCAGCTTGCTACCTCAGAACTTGATCTCGTTGTGGCCGGTACTGAACACGCAGTACTGATGGTGGAGTC
>JAHEDA010000094.1 GCA_024641445.1 Gammaproteobacteria bacterium | reverse complement strand
CCAACGTGTTCTGGAATATCGCGTAACACGCTCAAGGTGAACCGAGTTGTTGCCTTCAGTGCATTCAGCCCAACCTACACGGTTGAAATATCACGTACGGGTAAGCTCAGTGCGGTAGGTTGGGCTGAGCCCGCGAAGCCCAACGTGTCCGGAGTTGTTGAGTTTGGTGTGCTCTGTCCTACCTACCACGCGGTGAAATATGAGTGGGATGGGTGTGAACGCTCTATACTTCAGGCGACGCGACCTCTCACCTTCACTCAGAATAAGGACCGTGTTGTGGCATTGAAACCGACCATCTATAAGTTGCGCATTGCGCTCTCTGATCTCAATCGCAATCACTACGACACGCTTAATCTGACGCTGGCGCAGCATCCTTCGGAAACGCTGGAGCGGATGATGGTGCGGGTGCTGGCCTTTTGTCTGAATGCCGAGGAGTCGCTTACCTTTTGCAAAGGCCTGAGTGATGTGGACGAGCCCGCCCTCTGGAAACGATCACTGGATGACCAACTTATAGTATGGATTGACGTAGGTGAACCGGCGGTCGAGCGGCTCAAGAAGGCCAGTCGCCAGGCGCAGGCGGTGAAGGTGTATTGTTTTAATGCCAAGGCCGCGGTGTGGTGGTCTCAGTCAGAAGGCAAACTCAGGCAGCTGCCGGTGGCCGTTTATCAATTTGCGTGGGAGCAGGTACAGGCCCTGGCGGCACAGGTGCAGCGCACCATGGATATCTCGGTGAGTGTCTCTGGCGACACCCTTTATGTGGCGACGGAGACGGGTGAATACGAGGTGGGCTGGTGTGTGCTACAGGAATAGTCTTGGAACAGTGTAATGTTGGGCTTCGCAGGCTCAGCCCAACATCGTTCATTTAATTTCTCGGCCTAGCCTCCGACGCAGCCAATAGATTCTCCCCCGTCTTCGAATAAATATCCTATAAGTAACCTCGCAGGGACTACCTTGCCATGTCTAAAACAAATGGCAGTCAGGAGTCGTTTATGAACAAGGTATATGCAACGTGGGTGATAGCGGTCGTTTCAGGCATGGCGTTGTTAGCGGGGTGCAGTAGTAGTAGCGGTAGCGGTGGGAGTACCAGCACAGGCACCTCGAGCTATACGCAATTCGCCTATGTCGCAAATTATGGCGCGAATACCGTCTCGACCTATGGCATTAACGCCAGTACCGGCGTGCTAGAGAGCCTGGGGACGATTGCGACCGGGACATCACCGCTGAATGTCACCACCAATCCTGCGCGAACCTTTGCCTATGTGGCTAACGCTGACAGCAATACGATCTCCATCTATAGCATTAACACCACGACCGGCGCACTGACCAGCATTGGTACCCAGGCTGGCGGGACGCGGCCGAACTATGTGGTGGTGAATCCGGCGGGGACCTTCCTCTATGTACCCAACAATGGTTCGGATAATGTGTCGGCTTTCAAAATTGGTACAGATGGATTGTTGACGGAGGTCACGGGCAGCCCTTACACCGCAGGTAGTGCGCCCACAACCGCCACCGTCGACCCCTTGGGCAAGTTTTTGTATGTCAGCAATGGCGTCAGCAACAATGTCTCGGGCTACACCATCAATGCCACAACCGGTGCCTTGACGTCTATGGGTAGCCCATATGCCGCGGGTAGTGTGCCTCAATCCCTTGCGGTGACACCCTCCGGCAAGTATCTCTATGTCGCGAATAAATCAAGCAACTATATCTCGGGCTATTCCATTAATGCGACGACGGGTGTGTTGACAAATCTTGGTACCACGTTTGCCATCACCGTAGGATCAAATTCGATAGTGGTCGATGCGCTCGGGAAATTTGTCTATGTCTCGAATACGACGTACAATAACGTAAAGGTCTATAGCCTCAATGGCACCAACGGGAACCTCGCCAGTGTCAATACCTACATAACCAGTACCAACCCCGGCTCGGTGACAGTGGACTCTAACTCCAAGTATCTCTATGTCGCCAACTATGGGGCTAACACGGCGTGGACGTACACGATCGATTCAACCACGGGTGCGCTTACCAATACGGGGACAGTTACTACGGGCACGAGCCCAGCCTCGATCTTTACCAAACGCGGTTATTAGGACCACGACTGTCCCCACGCAAAGACGTGCAGGTTGGGCTTTACGTTATTCAGCCCAACCTGCATTTTATTTGAGAGGCAAGTAGATATCCGTCTTTAACTCATGCTCGGCCACGTCTGTGATGAGGTTGAGGTAATGGAAGAAGATCGGCGCGTCACGCAGTTCTTCGCCACTCTCCGGTAGCCACTTACCGTACAGGTAATAAATCTTTTCACCGATGTTGTCATGCGCGCCAGTGTGGCGGATGACTGCGCAGCGACCCCCCGCGATGTTTCCAGTAGTGATGCCTTGTGGATTATTGGGCACGTCCTGCTCAACCGAGCCACAGATATCAAAGCGAAAGTCATCGCCCGGTTTGTTCTTGGGGTCGTCGTAGACAACGCCGTAGGTGTGGGCGCTGTCTTTGGGTGAGAGTTTGCTTTGCTTGCGCCACTCAATGAACTTGCTCACCGATTCATTGATACGGCTGGGCGCGGCGCGGTGTTGCAGTACGGCGACCTTGGTGGGTTTGAAATCGACAATTTTGATGTCCATGTCTGCGGTTCCTTCTTCAGTTGGTTGTGTAAAGTGAAATTTCGAGTGCCAGTGTGGCCAGTCGGGGGTTTCTCTGAACTGAGAGGGAGTCTGGTCAAAGGCGATTTTAAACGCACGTGAAAAGGACTCGGGATTTTCGAACTGCGCCTCCAGCGCAATGTCGATAATCTTGTCGTCCTGATCAAAGGCCAGGCGATACGAGGCGCGCTTTAATCGCATGAGCTGGATGAACCGGCTGACGCTGATGCCGGTGTATTCCGAAAACTGGCGATGAAAGTGATACTTGGAAAAGTGCGCCACCTGACTCAATTGCTCCAGTGACAGCTCTGCATCCAGGTGCTGATAGATATAGTCACACACCCGCTGTATCCGCTCCGCGTAGGTTCTGGCCTTTGTCCCGCTCAACCCAACACCTCCTCATTCGGGGACTATAGTGCCCGGAACACCTGCCGTGAACCTGACTGAAATTGCTATTATACGGGCTGAATGAATAAGAGTGCGACCATGCCCAGGACTGCCAAACGACGTGCCGATACGGTAATCGTGCTCGACTTTGAAACCACCGGCCTCTCCGCCGATGGCGGTGACCGGGCGATTGAGATCGGCGCGGTGCGGATTGAAAAGGGCAAGGTCACCGGCCGCTTTCAGAGCCTGATGAACCCCGGTATGCGGGTGGATGCCTTTATCGAGGATTACACCGGAATCACCAATAAAATGTTAAAGACGGCGCCGCCCTGCAAGACGGTGATGACCGAGTTTGGCGATTTCATCGAAGACTTCGATATGGTGGCGCACAATGCCTCATTTGATAGCCGTTTTCTGGCGGCGGAGATGCGGCGTATTCGGCGCAGTTACCCCGGGGAGTTTGCCTGCTCCATGCTGATCGCGCGACGCCTGTACCAGGAGGCGCCCAATCACAAACTGGGCACCTTGGTGGCCTTTCACGACCTGCCGACCGATGGCACCTTTCACCGCGCCCTCGCCGATGCCGAGATGACGGCACAGCTCTGGCTCAAGATACTGGATGACCTGCAAGATGATTACCAGTTAACGAGAATCCCCTTCGAGTTGATGCAGGCCATCGCGCGTGTGCCCAAGGCCAACATCAACCGTTTTCTGAAAGACAGTGCGAAATAGCGAGGTCACGTTTACATGAGTACAGGGTCAGATCGTTACGGCAGAATATTCTTGTTGAGCCACATGCGTGCCTTCACCAGCCTGGCCGGACACATCCTCGGTTCGCACCCGCAGATCAATGGCTACTATGAGATGCACATCAGTTATGCCGATGCCGCCGCTCTGGATAAACAGCTGGAGGTGTATCAGCAAGGGGACGCATTGAAGCCGAATAGTCGCTATGTCTTCGATAAGCTGTTGCACAATGACTATGAGCTAGTGCCTGCGCAATTGGGTGTTGCCGATATCAAGATACTGATCTCCCTGCTGGAGCCGGAGCAGACGATCAAGAGTATCGTGGATTTATTTTCAAACAAGCCAACCCGGGAGCTGTATGCCTCACCCGATGAGGCAGCGAAGTATTACAGTCAGCGCCTTCAGGCCCTGACTGAATTTTGCAGTTCAGTGAGGCAACCGTATTACTATTACGATGCCGAGATGTTTCAGGCCGCGCCAAAGACATTGCTGCCGAAACTTACGGCTTGGCTGGAGCTGGAGTCCCCACTGACCGAGGAATATCAGATCTTTAGCCATACCGGTAAAACCGGCAAAGGCGATTCCTCAAAGTTTATTCATAGTGGCAAGATCGACCGCACGCCGATTGATTATTCGCACGTTACATTACCGGCAGAGGTCTTGAATGCTGCGCAGGGTGTTTATGCCGCGTGTCGGCAGGAGATTATGGCGAAAGCAGTAGATGTCGTAACGATATAATCCTCTGTGTGTATTCGCTGTTGGGCTTCGTGCCTCAGGGCCAACCTGCACTACTGTTGGGCTTCGTGCCTCAGCCCAACGGGTTAAAACAAACTATCCCAAACCTCCCGTTCTTCACGGTAATGCAGCAGGGCCTCGATGATCTGTTGCGTGCGTTGTGCCCGGTGTGTCTCAGAGCGTATCTGGTGCCATGCTGATGCACCCTCGCCAAAGTTTCGATCGATATTATCAATGAAGGCGCGCGCCTGGTGTAGGGCAGTGTCTAGCGCGGGTGTGTGTTTGCGTGCATTCACCCACCAATGGCCACTACTAAATACGATCCTGGTTAATTGCCGGTTCTTCTCAACGATGGCGTCGTGCTTCTGCTGATATAGCGCCAACAGCTCGGTCTCTTTCTGTGCAATGACTTTCACTAACAGGGCTTTCTCGAAGGGTTTATTCACGTCTGCGTGTTTGACTAACGCCTCGGTCGAAAATAGCATCAGGTCGCCAAAGAACTGGCGTTCAAATTCATTCGAAAGGTCGATGCCCTCCTGCCCCAACTCGACGCCGGGGCGGAAGTCGTCGAGCAGGCCCGCCTCGGTGGTGCGACGATGCAGGTTGGGCATGTTGATGGCGGCAAAGCGTTGCTTGATCTCAGCGGCGATCAGCCGTCCCGCAGTGGGGCCCGACATGCGCAGGCGCAGATTCCCAAACGGGATAATGTATTTGAGCCCCGCGTAGTTGACGATGTAATTGCCAGGATAGATCGTGCGCGCAGGGGTGAGCTGGTTAAAGCCATCACCATAACTAAACCAGGTCTTGCGCGTCAGGTGCTCGCCAAAGAAGAAGCCATTCAAGCGTTGGGCAAAATCGTTTAAGCACGCGGCGTGATCATGCATACCTTCGAGACGGCACTGATAGGGGAAGGTGCTCGGTCCATTCTCAAAACCAAATAATCTGGCCAGGTCGTGATAGGCGGCTTCGCCCGGTTTTTGTGCGTGCTGGTCATGGAATTGGCACGGCTGTTCACTTCGCAGTGACGCCAAGTGGCTAAAGAAGGCGCTCACGTCATCAAGAAAATTGGCGGCCATCACCGAGGGCGATACGGGTGGGTCGCCGACCATCTTGCCGGTTAGCATCAATGCATCGTTGTGGCGGAATGCCTTGTCGATGTAATAAAAATAATTCAGCGCATACACCACCTCTTCGCCGGACGCGGTCTGCCGATTGACGCAAAATGACTGATCGCTATCGACGAGGTAATACAGCGTCCTGTCCTTATCTTTCGTCAGTTGCAGAAACTTGAGGTAACTGAGGTTGCGGTTGGCGGCCTGACCCTTTAGGTAAAATTTATCTTTGGCTTGAGTGGTGAGCAGGTTGCCGAGTCTCTCGCGCTGGTGTTGGGGCAGTGCGTGTAATAGTGCGTACTGTTCGGCCTGCCCGAAGTGGATGACCTGTAGGCCCTTCTGTCTGTATTCCTCGATCAACTCGATATGACGGTGGATGTTCTTTTCATCGCGGCTGTCCTCGGCGACGATGATCTGGACCTTGTCCCAGCTTCCCGCGGTATTGCCGCCGTAATTAAATTGCTTGCACACCTGATAGATGCTTTCGAGACAGGCGCGCAGGTGGGGCGGGCGATCCGCCACCGGGATACTCAGGATAAAATTGTGGCGCTTATCGTCGGGGTGTGTTGTGTCGGCTCGTTGTTGGAGTAGGGTTTCCTGTTCACGGAATAGCGACTGGTAGCAATCCAATAAGGGGTCGAACTCCGCTCCCTCGGACCACATCGCCTTTTCAATTAGTGGGTAGCACTGCTCATAGAGCTGAATGAACGCATCGGCGTGTGTCGAGGTATCCAGCCCTTGGAGTTGCGCGCCAAGCTCGACCAGTCCGGGAATGCCGGTGTGAAAACGCGCAATACAGGCTTGCAGGCTCGTGGTCCTGAACGTGGTCATGTGGCGCTAACGCCTTGAGGAATAGTTCGGGTAGGCGTCCTGATCGATCAGGACCTCAATGAGGTTGATACCCTGCTTAAAGTCCATGGCCCTGGATATACCGGCCAGATCCACCGCGCCTTCTACCCGGTAATGCTTGATACCAAAAGACTGTGCTAACAGGGCGTAATCCGGGTTGGTGAAGTCACAGTCGATGAAACGGTCCTGGTAGAGGTGATGCTGGTTCTTGCGAATGAGGCCCATGGTATTGTTATTGAACAACACTATATTGAGTGAGATGTCGTAATTTACCGCCGTCATGATCTCCATCGCACACATGTGAAAGCCGCCATCGCCGATGATGGCGAACAGGGGCTGTTTGACCGTGCAACCCGCGCCGATCGCCGCGGGGATGGCGTGGCCGAGCGCAGAGACGCCGGTGTTGGGATAAAAATGGTCCAGCGCCGACACGCGGTAGAAGTTTTGTGCGAAGACGATGTTGTCGTCGAAGATGACCACGCCATCGGGAAACTGTTGTTCCAGCCAGGCATAGAAGGCGCGCACCTGATCAAATTGCGCGTTGAAGATGGTCTCACCTGCGGCGTCGGCCTGGGCCTGTGTCGTCCTGATGAAGGTGGCGATATCGACGTGTGTCTTCGCCGCGATCTTGTGTTCGTAAATCGCGATATCCAGCGCCTTTAAGTAGGCCCCGAGGTCGGCGTGTACCACTACGTCGGCGCGAAAGACCTTTTCCAGTTGTTGCGCGCTGTTATCCACCTGGATCAGCTTCTTGTCTGCTAACAGGTTTTTGTCCCACACATAGCTGGTGCGTTCATTAAAGCCCGCGCCCAATATCAGTACCAGGTCCGCCTCCTGTTGCAGGTAGTGCATGGCGTAACCGCCGGAGGTGACGCCGAGACTGCCGAGTGAGAGGGGTGAGCGTTCATCAATCGCGCCCTTGGCCTTGAGGCTGCTCGTCACTGGAATGTTGAGTTGCTCACTGATGTGACGCAGCGAGGCCTGTGCACTCGAACGAATGCAACCATAGCCTGCGATGATCAACGGGTGTTTGGCCTCACTTAGCAGGCGCAGGCTTGGCTCAATCCCGAGTGAGCCTGAGACCGGGGCGTAGGTCGCGCGGGCGAAGGAGATCTGGTCGAGGATATCGTCATCGACCAGCTCTTTTTGCACGTTGTAGGGGATGCTTAACACCACCGGGCCGGGTGTCTTGGAGAGCAGGTGTTTGGCCGCCTGGATCAGTACGTTGGGAAGATAATCGGTGCGCTCGATCAGCTTGTGATAGCGAGTGATCCCGGCAAACAGGGCCACTTGATCAACGCTCCCACCCTCACCGGAACTTTCCTGTAGACCACCTTTACCAAAGATGTGGGTGGGGGCCTCACCGGTAATGGCAATAACCGGCAAGTGGTCGGCATAGGCATTGGCGATGCCGGTGACCAGGTTGGTGGCGCCGGGCCCGGCGGTGGTGATGCAGGCACCGACCCCACCGCTGACGCGGGCGTATCCCCCCGCCATAAAGGCTGCCGCCTGCTCGTGCTTGACCAGCAATGAACGAATGGGGGAGTCATACAGGGCGTCGTAGACCGGCAGGATGTGGGAGCCGGGGATACCGAATATGCATTTAACGCCCAGGTTTTCCAGGAATCTGACGAGGACTTCGCTGACCGGTATCTTCATCGGCTCTTAGCTCAATTGCGAATCTATATATTGGAAGCCGAAGGATAATGGTACGCGGCCAGGAAGGAAACCAGAAAGGCACCGGGAAGGGGCAAACCTGGCCCGCGTGTGTAACGGCTCGGAACGCTGCTGGTCAGGCCATGTATTGCGCAATTACTAAGTATTAGGTGGAAAACCCATTACAATCCCAGCCATGAATGTCTGTATAGGTCTCCTCAACCCCAAGAGCCCGGAGAACGTGGCCAGGGTGCTGCGCGCGGCGGGTAACTATGGTGTCGATGGCGTCATCTACACGGGTGAGCGTTACCCGCGTGCCCTGAAGTACAACCCCGATATCCCCAGGCTGAGTCGTAAGGTGAGTGAGGATGTCCCCATTACACAG
>JAHEDA010000093.1 GCA_024641445.1 Gammaproteobacteria bacterium | reverse complement strand
CGAGGCATATCGAGGCCAATCTTTCGCATCGCCTGCCGAAAGCGGTCACGGTCCTCGGCCTTGTCGATGGCGTCGCGGTCGGCACCGATCATCTCGACACCGAATTTCTCCAACACACCGTGCTTGGCCAAATCCAGTGCGCAGTTCAGCGCGGTCTGGCCACCCATGGTCGGCAGTAACGCGCCGGGGCGTTCCTTCTCAATGATCTTCGCCACCGTCTGCCAGGTGATGGGCTCGATGTAGGTCGCGTCTGCCATCTCCGGGTCGGTCATGATCGTGGCCGGATTGGAGTTCACCAGGATGACCCGATAGCCCTCCTCGCGCAGCGCCTTACAGGCCTGTGCCCCGGAGTAATCAAATTCACAGGCCTGGCCGATGACGATCGGGCCTGCGCCGATGATTAGGATGCTATCGATGTCTGTACGTTTTGGCATAGATTCAGTTTCTAGTTGCTGGTTGAAAGTGGCTTGTCGAGAGTGCCTCGCTACACGCCACTCGTCCCTCGATACTGTTTGATCATCTCAATGAACTGATCAAACAAGGGTGCCACATCGTGTGGACCAGGGCTCGCCTCGGGGTGACCCTGAAAGCTAAAGGCGGGGATATCGGTGCGGGCCACTCCCTGTAGTGACCCATCGAACAGCGAGCGATGAGTAGGCTTGAGGGTCGCAGGTAAAGTCTTTTCATCCACCGCGAAACCGTGATTCTGACTCGTGATCATCACCCGTTTGCTTGTCATGTCCTGCACCGGATGGTTGGCCCCGTGATGACCGAATTTCATCTTGACGGTCTTGGCACCACTGGCCAGACCAAGCAACTGATGACCCAGACAGATCCCGAACATGGGTATACCGGACTTCGCCAGGTCCTGGATCGCCTTAATCGCATAGTCACAGGGCTCCGGGTCACCCGGTCCATTAGAAAGAAACACCCCATGGGGTTTTAACTTGAGTACCTCAGCGGCGGGGGTCTGGGCGGGCACCACCGTCAAACGGCAACCCCTATCCACCAACATGCGCAGGATATTGCGCTTCACGCCGTAGTCGAAGGCCACAACATGATAGGGCAACATCTCATCCATCGGGTGCGGGGCCTCAGGCAGACCGCCCTCCAGGGTCCAGGAGCCCTGCGCCCACTCATACGGGCGGTGGGTCGTGACCTCCTTGGCCAGGTCCATTCCTTTTAGACCGGGGAAGGCCTTGGCCGTTGCGAGGGCCTTCTTTTCGTCGAGCTTGTCACCGGCGACGATGCAACCGCTCTGGGCCCCCTTTTCGCGCAGGATACGGGTCAGCTTACGGGTATCGATATCGGCAATCGCCACGATCTTGTGGCGCTTGAGGTAATCCGGGAGTGACTCGCGGCTGCGCCAGTTACTGGCGATCGCAGGGACATCACGCACAATCAGGCCACTGGCATAGACGCCGTTGGCCTCTTCATCTTCGGGATTTGTTCCGACATTGCCTATATGGGGATAGGTTAGGGTGACGATCTGGTGAGAATAGGAGGGGTCGGTGAGGATCTCCTGGTAGCCTGTGAGGGCGGTGTTGAACACCACCTCGCCGACCGTTTGACCATCAATACCGATGGATTCACCGCGAAAAACGGTACCGTCTTGTAGGACCAACAGTGCCGGTTTTCTCAAATCACCCTCCAAATACTGCGCGTGCAAAAAACGGGAGGCACCCTGTGGGAGCTCCCGTGATGGAATTCAGGTCGGAGTTGCTTGTAGACCGGGGTTATTTTACAAAACGCACCCGGTGATGTCCATGTGAATACCGGAATTCATTTCGCGCTAGATCGATTTGAGGCCGAGCACATCCTGCATGTCATACAGTCCTTTATCTTTCTGCATCAGCCAGTTGGCGGCGCGCACCGCCCCCTTGGCAAAGGTCATGCGGCTGGAGGCCTTGTGGGTAATCTCCACGCGCTCGCCAATATCGGCAAACATCACGGTATGTTCGCCCACGATGTCACCGGCGCGGATGGTCTCGAAACCGATGGTCTTGCGCTCACGCTCACCGGTATTGCCCTCGCGGCCATACACGGCACAGTCTTTGAGGTCGCGACCGAGGGCATTGGCCACCACCTCGCCCATACGTAGGGCCGTGCCTGAGGGGGCATCGACCTTGTGGCGGTGGTGGGCCTCGATGATCTCGATATCGGTGTACTCACCCATGACACGGGCGGCCAGGTCCAGCAGCTTCAGACACAGGTTCACACCCACGCTCATATTGGGCGCAAACACGATGGCGATATCTTTCGCCGCGGCGGCAATCTGCTGCTTCTGTTCATCACTAAAACCGGTTGTACCAATGACCATGCGCTTGCCGTGCTGCCGACAGATGGCGAGATTGGCGAGGGTCACCTCGGGGCGGGTGAAGTCGATCAAGACATCACCATGACCGATCACCTTGGCCAAATCGGCATTGATAGGAATATTGATGTTACCCAACCCGGCCAGTTCACCCGCATCGACGCCAATCACGGAACTGCCAGGACGTTCAATTGCGGCGGCGACCTGCGCCTCAGCGTCCTGGTGCGTCGCCTCAAGCAGGGCCCGGCCCATGCGACCGGAGGCACCCGTAATGGCAATCTTTGTCATAGTGAGTCCCCGCCTGTGTTATTCGCTACCGCTATTGAGCAGCAGCATTATGAACGCATATCTTCGAAGAAACGCTTCACGCCGTCAAACCAGGTGGTGGCACGTGGGCTATGCTCGACGCTGTCTTCTATCAGCGATTTCTCGAACTCCTGCAGGAGTTCCTTCTGCTTCTTGGTCAACTTGACTGGGGTCTCGATCACAATACGACACATCAGGTCACCGACACTGCCACCGCGTACCGACTTCACGCCCTTGCCACGCAGACGAAACATCTGCCCGGTCTGGCTCTCCGCCGGGATCTTGAGTTTGACGCGCCCCTCCAGGGTGGGGACATCCAGCTCCCCCCCTAGCGATGCAGTCGCGATGCTGATGGGCACCTCACAATAGAGGTTGTTGTCGTCACGCGTGAAGATGGTGTGTTCACGCACATTGATATGGACATAGAGGTCACCGGCTGGGCCGCCCGCCTCGCCCGCCTCACCCTCACCGGAGAGGCGAATACGGTCACCGTTGTCCACGCCGGCGGGGACCTTCACCGACAAGGTCTTGTGCTTCTGCACGCGCCCCTGACCGTGACAGGCGTTGCAGGGGTCGGAGATGGTCTTGCCGCTACCATGACAGCGTGGACAGGTCTGTTGCAGGGAGAAGAAACCCTGCTGCATCCGCACCTGCCCATGGCCGCCACAGGTCGCGCAGGTCGTCGCACTGGTGCCCTTGCGCGCACCACTACCCCCACACTCTTCGCACACCACCTGCGTGGGGACACGAATATTTACGCTGGTGCCGCGCACCGCCTCTTCCAGATTCAGGTCGAGGTTATAGCGCAGGTCGGCACCGCGATAGACACGTTGACCACCGCCCCCGCCACCACCCCGGCTACCGCCAAAGATATCGCCGAAGACATCACCAAAGATGTCAGAGAAACTGGCGCCACCACCAAACCCGGCAGCACCTGCACCGCCCATCCCGGCAGAGGGGTCTACACCCGCATGACCAAACTGATCATAGGCGGCACGTTTCTGGGCATCGGAGAGGATATCGTAGGCCTCCTTGGCCTCTTTAAACTTTCCTTCCGCCTCTTTGTTATCCGGGTTGCGGTCCGGGTGAAACTTCATCGCCATGCGCTTGAAGGCCTTTTTAATCTCGGCCTCGCTGGCGTTCTTGGCTACACCCAGTACTTCGTAATAATCACGTTTTGCCATAGTTTTTATGTATCGAGTTGCTCGTATCGGATAACGAGTTCCAAACATGGAAAACCGGTGGCTGGCATCAAGAGCACAGCACCGGTTTTCCCAAGCTCAGTTATGTGTGACGGTTACTTTTTCTTGTCGTCGACTTCCTCGAACTCGGCGTCGACCACATCATCATCGGTCTTGCCACTCTGGGTCTCTGCACCACCGGCGGTCTGCGCACCCTCGGCACCCTTCTGGGCGTAGAGACGCTCGGCCATTTTGGCAGAGGACTCGCTCAGCTTACGCGTCTTGGCCTCGATCTCATCCTTATTATCGCTCTTAACAACTTCTTCGAGCTCCTTGATGGCGGCCTCGATACTGCTCTTCTCACCGGCCTCCAGCTTGTCACCCAGTTCGGTCATCGACTTCTTGGTGGCGTGCATCAGATTCTCGGCCTGGTTACGCGTATCCACCAGCTCGTGGAACTTCTTGTCCTCAGCGGCATGCGCCTCGGCATCCTTCACCATGCGCTCGATCTCCTTGTCATCCAGCCCACTGGAGGCCTTGATAACAATGCGATTTTCTTTGCCGGTGGCCTTGTCCTTCGCCGTAACATTCAGAATACCGTTGGCATCGATATCAAGGCTAACCTCGATCTGCGGCGTACCACGTGGTGCAGGTGGGATATCGCTCAGGTCGAAGCGACCCAGTGACTTGTTGGCGTCAGCACGCTCGCGCTCACCCTGCAACACATGCACGGTCACGGCATTCTGATTGTCATCCGCGGTCGAGAACACCTGCGAGGCCTTGGTCGGAATGGTCGTATTCTTTTCGATCAGCTTGGTCATGACGCCACCCAGGGTCTCGATACCCAGAGATAGCGGCGTCACGTCGAGCAGGAGTACATCCTTGACCTCACCCCCCAACACACCACCCTGAATGGAGGCGCCGACGGCAACGGCCTCGTCCGGGTTGACGTCCTTGCGTGGTTCCTTGCCAAAGAAATTCTTAACCGCCTCCTGTACCTTGGGCATACGGGTCTGACCGCCAACGAGGATCACGTCATTGATCTCGGCGTTCGAGACACCCGCATCCTTCATCGCCACTTTGCAAGGTTCGATAGAGCGTGCAATCAACTCTTCCACCAGTGACTCCAGCTTGGCGCGGGTCAGCTTGACGTTCATATGCTTGGGACCGGCCTTGTCCGCCGTGATGTAGGGCAGATTCACCTCGGTCTGTTGTGAAGAGGACAACTCGATCTTGGCCTTCTCAGCCGCCTCTTTCAGGCGCTGCATGGCCAGGGCGTCACCCTTGAGGTCGATGCCTTGATCTTTCTTAAACTGCTCGGCCAGAAAATCGATAATGCGCATATCGAAGTCTTCACCACCGAGGAAGGTGTCACCATTGGTAGACAGTACCTCGATCTGGTGTTCGCCATCGATCTCGGCGATCTCAATGATTGAGATATCGAAGGTACCGCCACCCAGGTCGTACACCGCGATCTTGCGATCGCCCTCTTTCTTGTCCAGTCCAAAGGCGAGCGCGGCTGCGGTCGGCTCGTTGATAATGCGCTTGACCTCAAGGCCGGCGATCTTGCCCGCATCCTTGGTGGCCTGACGCTGAGAGTCATTGAAGTAGGCCGGTACAGTGATGACTGCCTCGGTCACGGGCTCGCCCAGATAATCCTCGGCAGTCTTCTTCATCTTCATGAGGACGCGAGCAGAGACCTCGGGTGGGGCCATTTTCTTGCCGTTCACATCGACCCATGCGTCACCGTTATCGGCGGCGACGATCTTATAGGGCACCATATTGATGTCTTTCTGGACCTCTTTGTCCTTGAACTTGCGGCCAATCAGGCGCTTCACGGCATAGAGGGTGTTGTGTGGGTTGGTGACGGCCTGACGCTTGGCGGATTGTCCAACCAGCACCTCGTCGTCATTGGTGAACGCCACAATTGAGGGAGTGGTACGATCGCCTTCGCTGTTTTCGATGACCTTGGGCTTGCCACTTTCCATCACTGACACGCAGGAGTTGGTCGTGCCGAGGTCAATACCGATAATCTTTCCCATTGCCGTGTGTCTCCGTATCTAGTTGCTTGGGTAATGCATGTTCGTTGCTTATCCCTGTAAATAGGGCTGATTTGACTGTCTTCAAGCCTTTTCGTCGATATTTCCGCCGGTCTTGGGGGCATCCCCCTTTGCTACCACCACCATCGCGGGTCGAATCAGGCGTTCGTTAAGGGTGTAGCCCTTCTGCATCACATTAACGACGGTATTGGCCGCCTTGCCAGGGATGTCGAGCATGGACACGGCCTGATGAAACTCGGGATTGAAGGCCTGATCAGTGGGGTCTACTACCTTAACGCCAAATTTTTCCAGGGCGTTCTCCAACATCTTTAGGGTCAGTGAGGTCCCCTCCACCAGCTTGTCGATACCGGCGTTGTCCTGACTGGCGGCGTCAAGTCCCAGCTCCAGGCTGTCTTTCACCGGCAATAATTCGAGGGCAAATTTTTCCAGGGCAAATTTATGCGCATTCTCAAGGTCGCGCTCGGTGCGACGACGCATGTTTTCCATTTCAGCCTTGGTACGCAAGGCCAGATCCCAGTTCTCAGAGGCCTTGGCCTCGGCCTCGGTCAGGCGTGTCGCCAAGTCAGATGACGGGTTATTCTGATGGTCTTCCACTGCGGCAGTATCCTGCTCGACGTGTTCGGGCTTCACGTCCTTCTCACTCACGATGTCTCTCCCACTTCTGGCGCAAAGGGCGCATTGTACCGAAAAGCCACGGTGGACGTGGCAGATTGTGTTGGAAAGGCCGATATAGGGACGACCTACTCCGAGGTCAAGACTGCACTGAGCAAGCGGGCCGTCACATCGACGATGGGGATGACCCGGTCGTAGGCCATGCGCGTGGGTCCAATGACCCCGAGGACACCGACGACGTCATCATTTACCTTGTATGAGGAGGTCACGATCGAGCACTCATCCAGGACCCGATAGCCTGACTCCTCACCTATGAATATCTGGATGCCCTCGGCACTGATCGACTGGTCAAGCAGGTGCAGGATGTCGTTCTTGGTATTGAAGGCATCAAATAACTGTCGCAATTTGTCGATGTTGGCCATATCGGCAAAGTTCATCAGGTTGGTCTGCCCCGCCAGGACGAAATCCTCCTGTTGCTTGTCGTCCAACACCTGATCGGCAAGGCTCATGGCCGTCTGCATCACCTCACCCATATCATTTCGCGCCTGTTGCATACTCGCCAGTAATCGTTGGCGTATGGTAGTCAACTCCATGCCTGCAAATTCTGAGTTCAGAAAATTAGCGGCATACAGGAGTTCCTGGGCGGAGAAGGTCTTTTCAGTATGAATGACACGGTTCTGTACCTCCTGGTCATTCAGCACCAGAATCACCAGCACACGCTTATCCGAGAGGGAAACAAATTCTATCTGCCGCAACAACGTCTGCTTGCGGCGGGGAATGGTGACGACACCCGCCATCCTGGTGATACTGGAGAGAAGGTCTGAGGTCGCCTCGACCAGCTCAACCTTGGTAACCGCACTCCCCAGTTTGGCCCGATACTGTTCCACCTCTTTGCTGTGCAAGGGCTTGACCGTCAGCAGGCTGTCGACAAAGACACGGTACCCCTGCACCGTGGGTATCCGCCCTGCCGAGGTATGAGGAGCCCGGATAAATCCCATGTCCTCAAGGTCGCACATTACATTTCGGATAGTGGCGGGGCTCAGATTCAAGCCGGAGTCTTTGGACAAGATACGCGAGCCCACGGGCTGACCGTCGCGGATATAGCGCTCCACCAGCGATTTCAGCAACAATTGAGCACGGTCATTCAACGGGTGTGTCATAAAAGGGCAATCAGCTTCATATCTGGCGGCTTGGCACTCTTAAGCCTAGAGTGCCAAGTAAAAACTTGCAAGCCCGTCACACCTTACTGATGCAACGGCATTGGCGTTGGCGGCGTAAGCCGCACCTGTGCTAACTTTGCAGCCTACGGGCGAGAACCATGACACGACAATTCAAAACTATCGGCATTATCGGCAAGTATGCGGACCCCAGCGTTGGTCCTACCCTAAAGGTTCTGTGCCAGTTCTTACAGGCAGAGGGTTGTGAGGTGTTGGTGGCCGCACAGACTGCAAATGTAATGGAAGACAACAGCATGCCCACCGCCACCCTTAAAGAGATGGGTGAGCGCTGCGATCTCGCCATCACCGTGGGTGGAGACGGCACCCTTCTTACTGCGGCACGACACCTGGTTAATTTCAACGTCCCATTACTTGGCATCAATCTTGGGCGTCTTGGGTTTCTGGTGGACATATCCCCGGATGAGCTCAAACCCCGTATTCTGGAAATACTCGCGGGAAAATATGAAGAGGAACGCCGTATCTTGCTCGAGTGCACCATTCATCGTGAGGATGAGCAAGTTAGCAACAGCGACGCGCTGAATGATGTGGTCGTGCACAAGTGGGAAATGGCCCGCATGATCGAGACCGAGACCTACATTAACGGGCGATTTCTAAATAGCATGCGTTCAGACGGCATGATTCTCTCTACCCCAACCGGGTCCACCGCCTACGCCCTCTCGGGCGGCGGCCCTATCCTTGAGCCAGATATGGACGCCATGGTGTTGGTGCCAATTTGCCCACATACCATGAGTTACCGCCCAATCGTGATTGATGGCAATAGCGAGATTGAGATACTGGTAACGGGTACCCGCTCGCAGGC
>JAHEDA010000398.1 GCA_024641445.1 Gammaproteobacteria bacterium | reverse complement strand
ACGCGATACCGCCGAGAAGACCTCATCCGTACACTTCATGCGTTTTCAGTTTACACCCGAGATGATTAAGGCGGTTAAAGAAGACGCAGACATTAACATGGGTATTGACCACCCGCACTATATGCAATCACTTATACCCCTGCCCAAGAATCACCGAGATGCCTTGGCGGCAGACTTTCTATAGGTGGTGACCTTTTTGTGTTATAAAAAAACTCCGCCTCGGCGGAGTTTTTTTTCGGGCTCGCTTTAGAATTGCAGGCCTAATTGAAGGGCAACCGATGTCTCGTTGCTGCTGATGGCGGCGCCGAGGTCCAGATTAAGGCCAATCAAGTACAGGCCTGCACCAAAGGTACTGACTGCGCTGGCAGCTGGGTTGGCATCACTCAGGTTCTTGCTAAATCCTGCTCGCAGCTGCAGGAGTGACAGGTCAAACTCGGCACCCGCACCGAGGTACTTGGACTTCTTTTCAAAACCGGCCGCATCCGACTCTGTCAGGTCCATATCGGCTGCAACGGTAAACCAGCTACCATTGTAGGCGATACCGGTACGGTATTGAGGTTTAACCGTGATCGTATTGGATTGGGCGGTTAGATACGATTTCTCCATGATATTCTTGCCGACCACGCCAACCTGCCAGTGCTCACTGATGGGCATGACCACGCCGATATCCATGTTGCTATCCGAATAGGACTTGGCATTACTCACAGTCGTACTGGAGTTCTTCAAGGATATGGAATAGTCATAGGTGTTTACCGTCTGTGACTTGGTGGTGATACCAACCGCCATGCCATACAAGACGGTGGACAGCGAGACCCCGCTCTCGGTGATGGAAGAGCCGAGTATCGTCGCGCCGGAGGTCATGCTGTTTGAAAAGTCCTTCATCGTACAGTCGCTTGCGGTGGAATTAACATAGATATTGGTATCAGTACAGCTAAGGCTTCCTACCGTCCCCGTCGTAACGCTGGCAAAACTGTTCAATGCAGTGACAAAGGAGTTGATGGTACTGGTATCGTTGCTGGTGATGTTGAGTGAGAAGCCAACATTTGACGTTGCGCCTGCGAGTATCCCCACGCCCAGCTTTTTGCTTGGGACGGCCATAGTGGCACCAGCGTTCAGGTCGACCACAATACCTTTATTCGAAAGCTTGTTCAGGTCGGTGAGCATACTGTTGAGAGCGGTGCTCAAATTGGTGGAGGCGGTTTGCCACGCAGATAAATTGCTTGCATTGACTGTCGCGCTAAGGGTATTCCACGCTGTGTTATAGCTGCTGGAGGCATTGGTGACGCTGCTGATATGGTTCGATGAAAAGTCGGAAAATGCTTGGCGAACATTATTCGGGTCAGCCGCGCGGACATAGGTACTGGCCTCCAGGCTGAAATCATCCTGAGGGCGTGCGGCGGATAACAGGGCCGGGTTGTAATAACTGGCCACACCCGGAAGTGCAGAGGCGACGCCGGTTCCACCCATACCGAGTGAACGGGCATCATAGACGGCGAAAGACCCGGCCTGGGCCAGATTTGTCAGGGCCAGCGCGCCTGTTACGATCATTAGCTTGGTTTTCATCACTCAATCCTTGGTTTATAGATCACTAGACGGAATTGCCTCACTGCCTATTGCTTTCGGTAGGAAATGACTTTTCTTTAGTTTTATAACGCCGAATATTAGGGGCGTTGCTTAAGTCCTTGTCGCCAGAGCGCTAAATATCCCGATTCACAGCTGGGTGATTAAGGGGCTTAAAAGCGGGGTAGGTGGTATTTGCCGAACAACAAATATATGGGGGCGGGTTAGTGCGTGCCGATACCGGGATTTCGTTCGCTTGCGGACGTTATAAATTGCAGGGGGCAATAAAAAAAGGCCCGGTTAAGGGCCTTTTTAAAGATATGGCGCTCCCAAGGGGATTCGAACCCCTGTCGCCAACGTGAGAGGCTGGTGTCCTGGGCCGACTAGACGATGGGAGCGTGCGGAAGTGCTGTATCCGGACAGGAATGATGTATTATAACGCGCGCCCGTTGTGGCACAAGACATCATAATTAAATAAAGAAGGTTTTTTCCTATTAGCACGCCAAGCGTCATTATCCCTCGTGATGGTCACACCATCTCCCGGGCCCACATCAGTCCCAATGCCTTAAAGGTGCTTTACCGGCTCAAAGACGCTGGCTTTTCTGCCTACCTCGTCGGTGGTGGTGTGCGCGACCTCCTGTTGGGGCACCAGCCCAAGGATTTCGATGTCGCCACCGATGCCCACCCCGAGCAGGTGCGGCAGATTTTCCGTAACTGCCGCCTCATCGGTCGGCGTTTCCGCCTGGCCCATGTGCACTTTGGCCGCGAGATCATCGAGGT
>JAHEDA010000092.1 GCA_024641445.1 Gammaproteobacteria bacterium | reverse complement strand
CTATTGAGCAGTTAGTTAACTGTGCGGGCAATCATAGTAGATTTTGGACCTTCGACTCCATCGGTATCGTAGGCACTAACTGCTAGATAATTTTGTCCTGTTGGTATTCTTGCTTGGTAATTGGTTACTGATGAGCCTCGAATATCAATAATGTTATCGAGTAAATTTGGCTGAGTTCCGTATCTTATACGATACCCACCTATCTCTGATATCGATATTGATGACCCGTCTACCCGACTTACCGGGGCCACCCATGAAAGACTCAAGGAGCCATAGGTAATCGGCTTATTGCCGAAGAGGGTTGATACATCACTATTACCACCACCGCAACCTGTTAACATAGCGATAACCGGTAATAGCAGGAGAGTTTTTGCCAGACCACCCGTCACGTGAATACTTACCTTATCAACATGTTGAGAATTTATGCGACAGAAGCTTAACAAATATTCTTACAGTCAGTACTCTACATGTATAGCTTTTGTGATGCCCGTCTCAAAATGTCAAGTTCACCATACCAGTCAAAAACACATCAATATGCGTATAGTGCTTTCGTTCATACAATTACAAAAGCACACTTGTACATCGCTCTAGCTCGCAAGTTTTCCAATAATCTTTCGCCACCAGCGTTTGCGGGATTCTGTTAGGAAAGGGAGATCTTTGAGCGTCCGCGGTGGAATGCGAGAGATAATCCAGCCAGGGGGTACATGGTGGCCGCTAGAGCCACACACGGCACCCAGATTATTGGGGTCGTATATTTTGATGTAACTTGGATTGGACTTATCGTCTACATAGACTATCCCGCAATAGTCCTCATCGTGTTCCTTGTGTAATAGTGCATCGATTTCGTCGATAAACGCCTGGAGGTTCTCAGCCGATTGAGTCGTTTGTGGTGGCTCTTCCCCCACGGCATAGACATACCAACCATCATTCGCTTTGCCTCGAAGGACGTGCCAAAAGTCATCCAGCTCGCGCCAGCGCAGAAGATTATAGAAGGCACCTGAGTAGGCACGATAAAAGGCATCTATTTCTTGTGTTTGCATTGGAACAACCTCCACGTCGATAATGGTAGCATTAGTCGGCCTCACCATCACTCAAGGCTGCGACCAAGGCCCAATCACCCTGCCGAACCGATTCAATCTTAAAACTACGCGCAGCCGCGGCCATTCGAGTCAATCCCGCTGCGAGTGTCATAACTGGGGCCATATCCCCCTTTTTGGCGCGGTGGAAACGCACTAGATTGATACGAGCTACGATGTAATTTCTCAAGTAGGGCGACTTGAATCCTTTTACCTTGAGCTTTTCAATATGGACCTTAACCATACTGTCGATGTTGAGTAAGCGTGCAGCATAGGCCTCACGTTTCTTAAGTGTAACTTTCAGTCCCTGCTCACTAAAGCGATCGAATTTTTTCATGAAGGGATTATAGGCGCCACCGCCAAAACGTTTATTCTCAGCGTAAATGATGCCGAGGGTTAATAATTCAGGCGACTCAAATTCTGCTGCATAGTCACGCTCTTTGGCGCGTGGTTTTCGCTCAGCCAGATTTCTGGCCATGCGTATCACCTCAAGGCTCTTATCTTTTAGGTTGTGCGCCTTCTCGGTGTTCAGGGCCAGAATTCTATAGGCCAATTCCTCACTTGGAGACACGAGTGCAGTAAACTGCTGTAGGCCTAAAACTTTGGCCGCCGCCAGACGATGCCGACCATTAGGTGTCCAGAGTTGTCCTTCCTCTCCTCGCACGACTATCAGTGTGGGTCCAGAAATGATCCACTCTCCTCAATTTTTTGTGCCAGGCGCTTAACGTGTGTTGGTGAAAGGTCTCGTTGAAAAGGGCTCGGTTGTATGGATTTCAATGGCAAAGAGGCAAACAAAACTGGACGTCCAGTCAGCGGTTCGTGATAGGCCCCGATGGCGACTCCACCAGCGTCCCGCACCTCAGAGAGCAGCCCCACAAGCAGCGGCGATTCCAGTGGCAGAATGATCTCCGAAGCCTTGAGGCCACGACGAGCCTTTGCGGGAGCTAGCTTGCCCGCTCTCTTTTTAGACCTGCTCGCCACCCCTTTTTTAACAGTGGTTTTCTTTTTCGCCACCATGCTATTCCAATTTCGTCATGCGCAGTTTAAGTGGATTGGGTCAGGGTCAAGATTTCCAACCTATTCAGGTAGGTCAAGGCCGCATCGCGTGTCAGGCCACATGTCTCCCCGGTTGCAGAAAACGATACACAGACTAGTGGACGCTCGGGCCGACCAAAGATAGCACAGTGATTTGTGGTCGTTAATTGTGCACAGCGTACCCCCGCTGGCTTGCCGTTTGGCATCCCCGGTATCGCTGATGAAATCGATGGCGCAACACAACATGCGCCACAGCCTATCCTGCAATCCATTTCGAACCCCACTAACGAAACTCCGTAAATTTACCCTATTGGATGCTTGGTTACCCATTACCAGACATCTATGCGCCCATAGCATATGCCATCCACCACCCAAAAGGCCGTATCTTATTGTTATTATTGTAAATATGCGAAATTAAAAACGATACTTGTCAATCTTAATGATAACGATTATCATTTTGTTTGTTAACTAAGAGGCCAAAACGATGCTGAGATTTATCCAAATTTTACTTTCGGGTCTGGCTACCCTGTTTGTGTCACAGAGCCTTATGGCAGCGGATGGTTACACCCTGCACATAAAAGATCACCAATTTATCCCGTCAGAGTTGTCTGTACCAGCGAACACTAAGTTTAAGTTGAACGTATTTAACGATGATGCGACCCCAGAAGAGTTTGAGAGCGAAAAACTACATCGTGAGAAGGTTATAAAGGGAAAGAGTCAGGCCATCATCCTGATTGGACCTCTCAAGCCTGGAGTTTACTCATTTGTAGGTGAATTTCATGAAGAATCGGCCAGGGGCCAGCTCATTGCAAAATAACCAGTCGGAGACAAAACATGTTCGGTGCCGCCATCATAGTATTCCGTGAGGTATTAGAGGCTGCTCTTATCGTTAGCCTGGTACTGGCGGCGACACGTGGCATCGCAAAACGTGGATACTGGATAAGCGCAGGTGTACTAGGCGGGCTTATCGTTGCGGGTCTGGTGGCACTCATTGCGGATGTCATCAGCGCCTTTGCTGCTGGAATGGGCCTGGAGCTGTTTAATGCCCTCGTACTGTTTGCGGCAGTCCTTATGCTGAGTTGGCACCTGATCTGGATGCAGAAACACGGCGCCGAAATGGCACGTCAGGTCAAGAATGTCAGTCATAGTATCGCTGAGGGTGAAACCCCAAAACACGTTATGGCCATCGTCGTTGGGCTAGCCGTGATGCGCGAAGGTGCCGAAGTGGTTCTGTTTATGAATGGGATGCTGGCCGCAGGCTCACAGTCCATGGCCATGCTGAGTGGCGCCGCAATAGGCCTACTTGGTGGTTTTCTTATGGGTACCGCGCTTTATATGGGACTTCTAAGAATACCGACCCGATATCTTTTCCGTGTCACGGGAGTCATGATTCTGTTATTGGCCGCCGGACTCGCAGCACAGGGGGCGTTCTTTTTGGCCCAGGCCGATTATTTACCAGCGCTGGGTTATGACATCTGGAATACATCTTCCCTACTCTCTGAAAAGAGTGTGTTTGGTAGCATACTTCACATATTAATCGGGTATGTTGCCAATCCTACCGGCATTCAGATACTGTTCTACTTCGCTACATTGCTCATCATTTGGGGCATGACTCGACTCGTAAATCGCTCGAAGGGTAACATCGTGGCATCATGAGATGGTGGATGGTTTACAGAGGCGGTTCACCACGGATGATCACTCGACTACCTCGAGTAAGATCAGTTCGGGCAGATCAGGTCGTCAGCCTTCGTTTATTGCCGATCAGACCAGTTGATCTTCTTTTTGAGGCGAGATTCGTCTCTTAGACCGGAGACGAAATCAGTAAAGGTCGGCACAGGTACACCTTTCACAAGACTGGCCTGAATGGCCCCCATATAATCAAACACCTCTGTGTAAAGCTTGAGAACACGGATTTTACGCAGGGAGTCTAAGGCTGTCTTGGCTGATGAATCGCGAAATGATGCCAACTTGTAAAAAAACCACAACACCTTGAGCGTAATGTCACTCAAATTGTTATAACGGTCCTCTTGAGGTGTGAACTTCTGCCCCAGACAACGAACCAGGGAGGCATAGCCCGAGGCGGAAAATTTCTCGTGGAGGCAATCATCATCACGCAAGATATTTGTTACATAATCCATCATGGGTAATAACTTTATTTTCTCCTGCCCCATGAATTGGATAAAGTTTTGGCCCTTGGCATCAGGATTAAGCAGGAAGGCTGTACTGACCCAGTAAACTTGGTGTCGAATAGAGTATTGCTGTAGATGAGGTAAGGCTGCGTTCACACTATCGGATAGTTTGCTGTGATCGCAGAAATTCAGCGCGGCTCGAAATATTCTCGCCAGGTCAGTTGCCCGCAGGGTTTTCCAAATCGATAACAACGGTATTGCAGTATTCCGTATTATCTCTTGATAAGGGTCGCCTTTGTAGACATCTGAAAATCCAGGCAATAGCAATACATCTCGCTCAATACACGCGTGCCACAATTCCAGGAGCGCCTCTGCGGCCAGTTCTGGCCTACGCTGATAGATTCCTGCCAGCCAGGAATCTTCATGAAAGGTATTGTTTGCGTAGTGTGCCCAGATAGCCGTTTTAACACTTGAGTTGGGTAACTGCTCAGGCTCGACACCATCACCATAATTCAGTCTATCCATCCCTGCCAGGGCTATATACCCCTCCCCCATTGGCTCATCGGTTTGCATTGCGACAACAAATTTCGTTGCCGATATGCTGGGCATGGCGCTCAATGCGGCAATAAATCCTTGTTCCACTGCATGGGCTATTTCACTATTTGCCAAGAGATCAAGACGTTCTCGTGGCGGTATCTGGTTATCAATATCATAGAAAAGGCCTAAATAGGCCTTGGCAAAGGGTTCCAACACATCAAGGGCCTGGCCTGAACGTATTTCCCCTAATCGCGATAATAGCAATTCATCGTTTTGTTTGCGGGTAATTGCCAGGTCCATTTAGGGGCTACTTTATTGCGAAACGTGCAGGAACGATAACATGTGCCGTTAGCGACATAAATATCAGAACAGAGGGTTTGTGATTGAATTTCATTCTGACCAAGACTGTATGAGTAGATCTTTCAGCCTGCGTGGGAATTGTTTTATCGCAAATTCACGTTGGGCAGCTGCAGATCGTGATTCCAGCGACTCAGAATAAACGAGAACTGAGGGTCTACGTGCCCAGGTATATTTGGCCGCGCGTTTTGCCTGTGTATTATGCTCATTGAGTCGCCGCGCGAGATCCGTAGTGATCCCTGTGTAATAGGTTCTATCAGCGCAACGCAGGATATAGACATACCAAATCGTCATATATAATAAAATCTGAACTATTCGACTCTTAGATGATCGGTCAGTATTCGTTTTATCCTCGATATCATTTCTTTTTGAGCGGCTTCGTTGTATTGCCGGGCGGGATGCCTGCCCCATACAGGTGCAGGCCAGGCGAGGTCATGGGTATTACGCACAACATGGTGAATATGCAATTGCGGCACAACATTACCGAGGGCGGCGACATTCATCTTGTCAGCGGCAAATTCACCTGCCATACCGGCTGCCAGTAGAGAAGACTCTTCAATCAGGCGAGTCTGATCGGCCGGGCTTAATTCATAAATCTCTCTTACCTCACGATCGGGGACGAGGATACACCATGGATAATTGGCATCATTCATCAGCAGCACGTGGCACAGGGACATGCGTCCCAAGACATAACAATCTTTGCGTAGTTGTGGGTGGATCTCAACCATTACTGCGTCCTCAAATCTCTAGTGAGATAGATTATAATGCCGGTAAGACCTCATCACAGTAGCTATTTCACCATGACAGACAACGAACCCATCGAGCTCAACCCTGAAGATCTTCGTCAAAAAATCAACCTGGAGACAGGACGACTCAGCTGGCCTGAACTACAACGACACTTTGCCCGTGGCATGGTTCTGGTAGTGGCCAAGGAGCTAGACCTCATTGAGGTCGCTGCCAGAATCGCAGAAAACGACGCGCAGACTATTGCAGAATGGAAGGCATCCGGTGATATCCATGTCGCCAACGATGCGAACGCCATGCAATGGGAGGCAGCCAATACCCTGTTCTGGGCAAATGTTGTAGCCCCGTGGGTGGTTGTGCAAGAGATTACCCGCCAGTAACCGCGCACCAGAGCCACTTTGTGGCTATCACATGTTTTCCTCTCGCGATAAAAACCTTTTGGGTATATCAAGTTTATATTTATCACTTAACTCATTGTATATCATATTGAAATAAACAGAATATAAGTGCCAATATGACCGTGCAATCTGTGCCAGTTTGGGCCGATTCGGGTACAATGCCGCCACCGAAGAATTCATCATAAAGACATCGCACTAAACAATAATTGAGGAGATGAGGAATGATTAAGCCGATTGGGGCCACAGAGCTCAAGCCGCTGTTCGTGTATGACACCACCGAGCATGCCGCGCTGACCAAGGAGGCCGCCACGCTGCCTTCAATCCTGATTAGCTCACAGGCGGCGGGCAATGCCGTCATGATGGGTGGCGGTTACTTCACCCCCCTCACCGGTTTTATGAATGTTGCCGATGCGGTCAGCATTGCCGAGACCATGAAGACGACCTCTGGTCAGTTCTTCCCGGTCCCCGTCTTGAACCTGGTTGAGAGTATCGATGCCATTAAGGGCGCCGAACGCATTGCCCTGCGTGACCCCAACGTCAGTGGAAACCCCGTCATTGCAATTCAGGATGTTAAATCCATTGAGCAGGTCTCCGATGCCCAGATGAAACTGATGACCCAGAAGGTCTACCGTACCGAAGACATGGAACACCCTGGCGTAAAAACCTTCAATAGCAGTGGTCGTTACGCCATTGCAGGCCCCATTAAGGTCCTCAACTTCAGTTACTTCATCACCGACTTCCCCGATACCTTCCGCACCGCGGTAGAAATCCGCAATGAAATCACTGAGCGCGGCTGGAAAAAGGTTGTTGCCTTCCAGACCCGCAACCCCATGCACCGTGCCCACGAAGAACTTTGCCACATGGCCATGGATCGCCTCGGCTGTGACGGTCTGGTTATCCACATGCTACTAGGCAAACTGAAAAAAGGTGACATCCCCGCTGACGTGCGTGACAACTGTATCCGCAAGATGGTTGAATTGTACTTTCCGCCAAACTCCGCCATGGTCACAGGCTATGGCTTTGACATGCTCTACGCAGGTCCTCGTGAGGCCGTACTGCACGCCTACTTCCGTCAAAATATGGGAGCGACCCACTTCATCATTGGTCGCGACCATGCCGGCGTTGGTGATTACTATGGTCCCTTCGATGCACAAAAGATCTTCGAAGATGAAGTCCCCAAGGGCGCCATGCAGATCGAGATGTTTATGGCCGATAACACTGCCTGGTCCAAGAAGATGGGCAAGGTTGTGATGATGCGCGAGGCACCTGATCACACCAAGGATGATTTTATTAATCTTTCCGGCACCAAGGTTCGCGAGATGCTCGGCAAAGGCGAGGCACCACCACCAGAATTCTCTCGCCCGGAAGTTGCACAGATATTGATGGATTATTATCGTAGCACGCTGTAATCGTTCAATATTAAATCTATCAAAAGGCTGGTGTACCAACGCCGGCCTTTTTGTTTCCCGATTGGCAGCTACCTGCCCAATATTTCTGTTATGGTAGACATCTAATTCGTATCGTGTTCGCGTGCAATCGGTGAATGATCTTGAAGAACTATGTCTGTAGCTGTGGCAACACCCTTTACTTCGAGAATAGTGAGTGTCTTAATTGTCACAAACCAGTTGGCTTTGTGCCAACGCAACTTCTGTTGAGTGACTTTGTCGTAGAAGGTAAGGAATGGATTGCACAACACCCCGCTCTGCACGGGATGCGATTCCGTCCCTGCCAGAACTATACGTCACTACAAGTCTGCAACTGGATGGTACGCGCAGACGACCCCAACCACTACTGTATCTCCTGCCGGCATAATCGGGTCATCCCCAACCTGAGCGAACCGAAAAATACCCTGCTGTGGTCTCGCATCGAACAGGCAAAACGACGCTGCCTCTATACCCTGATTGAGCTGGGCCTCACCTTTGATGGCTACCAGGAAGATCCTGCACGGGGATTGGCATTCGAATTCATGGAAGATACTGAGGTTAAAAGCGAATTCTATGACACCTTCTATGACGGCCAGCGCATTCTGAGTGGCCATATAAATGGCACCATAACTATTAATATCGCCGAGGCAGACCCGAGCGCACGGGAGGAAATGCGCGAAATTATGCAGGAATTATATCGCACGATACTCGGCCACTTTCGGCACGAGATTGGTCACTATTTCTGGATGCGTCTGATTGAAAAAAGCGAGTGGTTGGAAAAGGCCCGCGAAGTATTTGGCGATGAGCGAGAAAATTACTCCACAGCATTATCGAATTATTATGCCGTTGGGCCGAAAA
>JAHEDA010000397.1 GCA_024641445.1 Gammaproteobacteria bacterium | reverse complement strand
CGTCGGGTGTAGCTCCGGGGATACCCTGAGGCCCCTGTGGACCAGTTGCACCTTGCAGCCCTGTCACGCCCACAAGGCCTTGAGGCCCAGTTGGCCCCGTCGGCCCCAACAAGCCCGGCTCCCCCTGCGGCCCTTGCGGTCCAGGTTGACCTACCAGCGTGATATCCAGATACGCCGCATGCCCAGTGCCAGTGTTCTCTTTGCTATCCAGAAATACCGAAGTGCTCAGCGCGCTAGTTGAAGAGCCGAAGGCGAAACCAAAATTGCTGGCCGGCGCATCGATCCAATTCTTCACATCGCTGGTGACGTCGACGGCGATGTAATTGCCGGCGCTGGAAATTGGCACGGTATAAGCCACGCCACCGACCGTAGGCTGCGTGGCCTGAGTCACTGAGCCTTCGCTCCACGCACCCGTCACGGTGCGAATATCAATCGCACCCGCAGTACCAATTTTATTCACCCACAGAAACAAAGTCGCTTTGGCCACGCTGCCGCTGGTCGTACCGGCGGGTAGTGAAGCAAAGTCGAATTGCATCAAGGATGAGTAAGTCCCGCCGACATTGAGGGTCGGCAGATTGCCGAAGTTATTCGACGGCAGGGCGCTGTTGATGTGGGCGTCGGCTTGTACCGGGGCGGTGACGGCGCTGGAACCGAGTGGCAGCAGGATAAAGGCCAAGCCCACGAGTGCATATTTGTGTACTTTCATTGTCATACTTTCTCTTTCTTGTTGGATGGTTGTAGCGTTTGATTGCTGGGAATATAGGACACCCATGCCATACCTGAACGAACAGCGCTACCTAGTCACCGCGATGCCAAACGGCCTATCACCCACCGCCACAGACCCAATCACCGTATTGCTCGCCGTATCGATCACAGTCACGTTGCTAGAATTAATGTTCGCGACGTATACGCGGGTGCCGGCAGGATGCAGCGCGATGGCACGCGGCCCATCGCCAACTGTCACGGTGCCGATCACGGTATTGCTCGCCGTATCAATCACTGAGAGGTTGTCGGATCTACTGTTCGCGACGTAGGCGCGGGTGCCGGTAGGATTCAGCGCAATGCCAAATGGCCCATCACCCACCGACACGGTTCCGATCACCGTATTGCTCGCCGTATCGATCACTGTTACGTTGTTAGAATTAAAGTTCGTGACATAAGCGCGAGTGCCGGCAGGATGTAGCGCGATGCCGCGCGGTTCATCACCCACAGCCACAAGGCCGATCCTAAGATTGGTCGCCGTATCGATTACCGCCACGTCATCAGAATTGATGTTAGTGACATAGACGCGAGTGCCCGCAGGATTGAGCGCGATGCCAAATGGCCCATCACCCGCCGTCGCGAGTCCGATCACGCCATTGCTCACCGTATCGATCACCGTCACGCTGCTTGAACCAGAGTTCGCAACGTAGGCGCGAGTGCCATCAGGGTGCAGCGCGATGCCAAAAGGCTTATCAATCACCCCCAAAGTAATAACACCCTCCGCCACAGTGCCAATCACGGCATTGGTCACCGTATCGATTACCGTCACACTGTCAGAATTTGGTGTCGCAACATAAGCACGGGTGCCGGAGGGATGCAGTGCGATGCCAAACGGCCCATCCACCGGCACAGTGCCGATCATGGTATTGGTCGCCGCATCGATCACCGTTACTTTCTTAGAATTAAAGTTCGTGACGTAAACCCGCCCTCTTTTGTTTAACTCCGCCACGATTCCCTGCAAGTCTGCGATCTGGCCATTAATCACGCTAACGTCGGGTGTAGCTCCGGGGATACCCTGAGGCCCCTGTGGACCAGTTGCACCTTGCAGCCCTGTCACGCCCACAAGGCCTTGAGGCCCAGTTGGCCCCGTCGGCCCCAACAAGCCCGGCTCACCCTGTGGCCCTTGCGGTCCAGGTTGCCCGACCAGCGTGATATCCAAATACGCGGCATGCCCAGTGCCAGTGTTCTCTTTGCTATCCAGAAATACCGAAGTGCTGGTGGCACCGGTAGATGCACCAAAGGCGAATCCCAAATTGCTGGCCGGCGCATCAATCCAGTTTTTCACATCGCTGGTGACATCGACGGCGATGTAATTGCCAGCGCTTGTCACTGGCACGGTATAAGCCACGCCGCCGACGGTGGGCTGCGTGGCTTGTGTCACCGTCGTTTCGCTCCACGCACCGGTGACCGCACGAATATCAATCGCCCCGGCGGTGCCGATTTTATTCACCCACAAAAACAAGGTCGCTTTGGCTACGCTGCCGCTGGTCGTACCAGCGGGCAGTGAAGCAAAGTCGAATTGCATCAAGGATGAGTAAGTGCCGCCGACATTAAGGGTCGGCAAGTTGCCGAAGTTATTCGCCG
>JAHEDA010000396.1 GCA_024641445.1 Gammaproteobacteria bacterium | reverse complement strand
CGATCTGCGATTTGGCAAAGGCCTCGCCAAAGTTGCGACCAACCCCCATCACCTCGCCAGTGGATTTCATCTCTGGACCGAGAATGGGATCGACACCCGGGAACTTGATGAAGGGGAAGACTGCCTCCTTGACCGAGTAGTAAGCAGGTATTACCTCTTTGGTGATACCTTGCGAGACCAGAGACTGCCCCACCATACAGCGTGCGGCCACCTTGGCCCACGGCACACCGGTAGCCTTTGACACAAAGGGCACGGTACGCGAGGCGCGTGGATTTACCTCTAACACGTAGATAGTCGAACCCTGGATGGCAAACTGCGTATTCATCAGGCCAACGACACCAAGCCCCTTGGCCATTCGGGCCACCTGTTCGCGCATCTCGTCCTGCAGGGCCTTGGGAAGATTGTACGGCGGTAACGAACAGGCGGAGTCACCGGAGTGCACACCTGCCTGCTCAATATGTTGCATGATGCCGCCGATGATGACGTCCTTACCATCGCAAATGGCATCGACATCGACCTCGATCGCATCGTCGAGGAAACGGTCCAGCAACACCGGGGACTCATTCGAGACCTTCACCGCGTCGGTCATGTAACGACGCAGTTCCTCTTCGTTATAGACGATCTCCATGGCGCGACCACCCAGTACATACGAGGGGCGGACAACCAGTGGATACCCAATCTCTTCCGCCAGTTTGATCGCCTGCGCTTCGGCACGCACGGTACGATTGGGGGGCTGGCGCAGCTCCAGTTTATTCAATAGCTGCTGAAAGCGTTCACGGTCCTCGGCGAGGTCGATGGAGTCCGGTGTGGTACCAATTATCGGGGCACCCGCCGCATCCAGGTCACGTGCCAACTTCAAGGGGGTCTGGCCACCGTACTGGACGATCACACCCTTGGGCTTTTCCAGGTGGATGAGTTCTAGTACGTCTTCGAGTGTCAACGGTTCAAAGTAAAGTCGGTCCGAGGTATCGTAATCGGTGGAGACCGTCTCCGGGTTGCAGTTGACCATGATGGTCTCGTAGCCGTCCTCACGCATGGCGAGTGCGGCATGGACACAGCAGTAGTCAAACTCGATACCCTGACCGATTCGATTCGGGCCACCGCCTAACACCATAATTTTGTCGCGCTGGGTCGGTTGCGCCTCACACTCTTCTTCGTAGGTGGAATACATATAGGCCGTGCTGGTGGCAAACTCCGCCGCACAGGTGTCGACACGCTTATAGACCGGACGCACACCCAACTTATGCCGCTTTGCACGCAGCTCACCTTCTTTTACACCGACCAACGTCGCCAGCCGACGGTCCGAGAAGCCCTTGCGCTTGAGGGCAAACATGCGCGCCTTATCAAGCTTGGGAAGTCCCTCGGCACGTACCTCCCCTTCAACACGGATCAACTCTTCGATCTGTACCAGGAACCAGGGGTCGATGCTGGTCAATTCGTGAATATCTTCCGTGGTCAATCCCGCGCGGAAGGCATCGCCGAGGAACCACAGGCGATTAGGCCCAGGCACACGCAGCTCGTGTTTGATCTTGTCGAGGGCACCCTCGGCAGTGATGTCGATGATCTCATCAAAGCCATCGACACCGATCTCAAGCCCACGCATAGCCTTCTGTAAGGACTCCTGCTGACTCCGCCCAATCGCCATCACCTCACCCACCGACTTCATCTGCGTAGTCAGGCGGGCATCGGCCTTGGGGAATTTTTCGAAGGTAAAGCGCGGGATCTTGGTGACCACGTAATCAATGCTGGGTTCGAACGAGGCCGGGGTTGCACCACCGGTGATGTCGTTCTTCAATTCATCCAGGGTGTAACCAATGGCAAGCTTGGCCGCCACCTTGGCAATCGGGAAACCGGTCGCCTTCGAGGCCAGCGCCGATGAGCGCGACACGCGCGGATTCATCTCGATAATGATCATGCGGCCGTCGACGGGATTGATCGCAAACTGCACGTTTGAACCACCGGTCTCGACACCGATCTCACGCAGCACCGCCAGCGAGGCGTCACGCATGATCTGGTATTCCTTGTCCGTCAGGGTCTGTGCCGGGGCCACGGTAATCGAGTCACCGGTGTGCACTCCCATGGGGTCGAAGTTTTCAATCGAGCAAATGATGATGCAGTTGTCGTTCTTATCCCGCACCACCTCCATCTCGTATTCTTTCCAGCCCAGCGCCGACTCTTCGATCAGCAATTCATTGGTGGGCGAGAGGTCGAGACCACGCTCGCAGATCTCGATGAATTCTTCCTTGTTGTAGGCGATACCACCACCGCTGCCACCCATAGTGAAGGAAGGACGAATGATGGTTGGAAAACCGATCTGGGCCTGTACCCGCAGCGCCTCTTCCATGCTGTGC
>JAHEDA010000395.1 GCA_024641445.1 Gammaproteobacteria bacterium | reverse complement strand
GAGCTGATGCATAAGTACGAGGGTCTTGTAGAGCAGAGCGTAGAGTATAAGCAAATACAACATTCTGCCTATTCGAAGAAATCGATTATTACGCACGGTGTCATGCACTACACAAGAGGCAAGGGGATTGTATCAGAGCAGCATAGTCCCACAGTGCAAACGCGGATCTTATCGGGTAATCACCTGACGGTGCAGGATGCGGGCGGTAAAGTTGTTCAAGAGGTAGACCTTGAGGAAGTGGGCGCGCAAGGCCTTGTAGGGCTTATACCTGTCTACTTCTTGGCTGGAGACGGAAGATGGCTGATGGAGCACTGCTTCGTAAAAACATCGGGTGACATGGCCGGCTGGAAGATCATATTTTACCCAAAAAAAATCGCCGATGATGAGCTTCAGAGTGTGGAGATTACCGGCGCAGATGTACGGGTAAATATGATTAAGGTGAAATATTCACAGGATGAGATGATGGAAATCATACTGCATGAAATATAGCTGGCGAGTTTACATTACGGCCATTTTTATCACCTCTGTGGTCGGAATTGCATATTTGTTGATATCATATCTGCGGATTACCACTGGGATAGAGCAATTCGTTCCAGAGGGTAAAGGTGCTGAGACGCTAAGCGCGATCATGCGGGCGAGCAACTCAGGTGCGCTGGCTAATACGGTGCTTATTTCGGTGAGTGGCGGTGATGCAGACAGGCTGACAGCGCTTACCTCAGACATGACGAAGGCGGCTCGCAAAAACGTTAGGCTTCTAAGTCGTGTCGAAAATGGCGAGATGATGATTACGCCCAAAGATATCAAACCGCTGCTGCCATATCGTTATTTGCTATCCGACTACCCAAAGCTAGAAACATCACAATTAGAAGAGGCGATGCTAGCACAGCAGAACAAACTGCTGAGGAATGGCATGGCACGAGGATCCGCAAAAGACATCCTGCTCCATGATCCTACAGATGCAATGCGAAGGTACTTAGTCAGCGCAGTTGCAGGCGGCGAGCCTGCGCGACACAACCATGCGTGGTATGACAGCCAGAGTAAAGAAGCGGTTATGGTGGCAGTTATTAATTCTGACAAGATAGATCCAGAGAAACAGCGTGAGGCATTGGAGTACCTGCAGACAGTATTTCATACCTATACCAAACCAGTCGGTGAGACGCTGCATCTCGCAGGACCGCCAGTTATCGCGCTCGCAGCGTATGACTCAATTCAAGAAACCCTAACCTTCGTATCCGTTGCCATGATGCTCATGGTGGTGGTGGTGTTCTGGTATGTATATCGAGGGATTCGTGCTGTTGTCCTGGCGTCTCTCCCCATGCTGGCTGCTGTGGTAGCCGGTCTGTTTATGTGTCATCTCATATTTGGTGAGATCTATCGCATTGCCATCGCTTTTGGTGCTGCAATGTTGGGGGTGGCGATCGATTACCCGCTTCATTATATGAGCCACCAGGAAAACGAGGGCGGTATATCGGTTAAGATACTCTGGCGCAATATGAGAATTGGTGTACTCACCACTGCGGCTGCCTATCTGGTCTTTATCGGTACCTCCTATGAGGCTCTCACGCAACTTGCTGTATTTTCTGCGACAGGAGTGATCGTATCCGCCCTGGTAGTTCGGTACATTATTCCGATGTGGTGGCCTAGCAACGTGGTCATACGCGGACGATTTATTCCGCGTCATGCCAACCGAAGCCTGGGCGTGCCTGTTTTGGTGTCACTGTTAGTGCCATTATGCCTGATGTTAGTAATTAACCCACCGCGAGAAGGGGGGAGTCTGTCCGATTTCTCGCCAACGCCAAAAGATATGCTCAAAGAAGATGCCAGGTTACGACAGGCGCTGGGGCAGTCAGATTTCGGTAACTTGTTTGTCAATACAGGAACCGACCTAGAATTGGTGCTGCAGAAGGCAGAGGAGCTAAAAAAAGGGTTGCAGGAGCCCATCAAGCAGGGGTTAATTGCTGACATTGACTCACCAACTACCTTATTACCTTCGCTTAAGACCATGAAAGAGCGTGCGGCCATGCTCCCCGATGGGAAGGAACTTAGCCGCCGACTCAACATTGCCGTAAAGCACACATTCTTTGAGCAAACGGCGTTTATACCTTTCGAGGAGGATGTAGAGAAGAGCAGAACCCTGGCGCCGCCGGTAATAAATTCAATTAGCAATTCCATCATTGCACCATTACTAGATTCTAAACTGCATTACATCGATGGGATCTGGTATGCCTTTACCAGGGTAATCAATATTAAGAACCCGGCAGGATTTAATGCCTGGGTCGCCTCAAATGCGGAGTTTGCGTCTACCTATCACAACCTGCGTTCGGAGGCGGGAAGTCTCATAAAGGGGTTCAAC
>JAHEDA010000091.1 GCA_024641445.1 Gammaproteobacteria bacterium | reverse complement strand
ACAATTGCCTTTGCCATGGTGGTAAGCCTATTTGTTTCATTGACCCTGATACCGATGCTTTCAGCGTATTTCCTTACCGGGGAGCAGGCGCAGAAATCATCGAATGTTGTCTGGGACAGAACGGTCGGGGCGTTATTACGGGCATTCGAACGTTTTCAGGAAATACTGGAGCGGGCATATGCCGCACTGCTCAAGCTGGTGCTTAAGGCCCCGTATGTTGCCATCGTCGCGACAATCGCGGTGTTCATGTTCAGTCTTGTGGTTTTGCGTGGCGTGCCGACTTCATTTAAACCGGCCAACGATTTTGGCGAAGTGACTCTCACGTTAGAGATGGAGCCGGGTACAAATCTTAATGGCACGGAGGATCTGACCACCAAGGTGGCGCAGATAGTTTCTGCCGGTAGTAATGTCGAGTTGGTCACGACGACCATTGGTGGAAAAAACGGCGAGGCCAATAAGTCAGAGCTGTTTATACAACTTAAGCCAGGCAAGGCAAGGCATGTAACAACCGAACAGTACATGGCAGACCTGCGTGAGCAGCTGAAGGACTATTCATCCTATAACCTGGTTGTCAAGGAGCGTGACCCCTTCGGTGGTATGTCTGGACAGCCTATCATGCTGCGCCTGCGCGGAACCAATACGCAGGAACTGTCCGGCTATGCAGCGAAGGTGCTGGCCTTTATGCAAGCCGATCAGCGTATCAAGGATGCGCAAAGCAACCAGCGCCCCGGCAAACCAGAATTCAGAATAAAACTCTCGCCGGAGGCGGCGAATACCTATGGCGTGAACTCCAGAACCATGGGTATGGAGTTGCGCGGCCAGGTAGAAGGATTTACCTCAGCCAAGTACCGCGAGGGTGGTGAGGAATATGACATTAAGGTCAATCTGAAACCGGAACAGAGAAACCTGTATGATGAATTTGGCAAAGTATTGATACCAAATGTAAACCACAAGCTCGTGCGACTCTCCGATATCGCCACGACAGAGCAGATCCTGGGTGAGGCGGCGATAAATCGGTTGGATCGCAGTCGCTATATCGAAATAACTGCGGGTCTTGCACCCGGTGTCGGATTGGGTAATGTCGTGAAGGACGTCGAGCGTTATCTCAATGAGGGGGCCAATAAAATCCCTGACGGCGTGAGTTATGGCTGGGCAGGCGATGTGGAGCGAATGAATGACATGAATCTCTCCGCAGTTGTCGCATTGGGATTCGCTATCTTCTTAATATACCTGATCCTCTCCAGCCTTTATGGTTCGTTTGTTACGCCGGTGACTATTCTTGTCGCACTTCCCTTGGCGTTCAGTGGGGCGTTTTATGCGCTCTTTCTGGCCCATGAGGAGATCAATATATTCGCCATTCTGGGTATTTTCCTGCTCATAGGTATTTCAGGAAAGAACTCGATACTCCTGGTTGACTACGCCAACCAAAGGATCGCGGAGGGTATGGCTCGGACTGAGGCCATTGTTGAGGCCGGTCTCGTACGTTTAAGACCGATCCTGATGACCTCTTTTGCCCTAATCTCCGGGACGATTCCTGTTGCGATAGGTCTGAATGAGGTGTCAAAGAGTCGTACCGCAATGGGGTGGGCAATTATTGGAGGTATCGTCAGCTCAACGATCTTGACGCTAATAATCGTTCCAGCGATATTCTCGTACGTTGATCGCTATAGAATATGGAGCAAGGAAAAAATGGCCAAGATATTTATCCCTCGGTCGGAGTGATAACCTGCTGCCATGATTCGAGGATGTGAAATATGCCCTCCGGCCTAGTCTGGAGGGCATGGCCTAATCTGCTTTTGGGAATATCCCCAGCTCATCCCACAATTCATCCACGCGCTTTTTTACCCCGTCACTCATGGTGATGGGTGTCCCCCATTCACGCATGGTCTCGCCCGGCCATTTGTTAGTGGCGTCGAAGCCGATCTTGGAGCCGAGGCCGGAGACCGGTGAGGCAAAATCGAGGTAATCAATCGGTGTATTCTCGATGATGGTGGTGTCGCGCGCCGGGTCCATGCGCGTGGTCATGGCCCAGATCACATCCTTCCACTCGCGCACGTTGACATCGTCATCGGTGACGATGACAAATTTGGTGTACATGAACTGACGCAGGAAGCTCCACACCCCGAGCATTACGCGCTTGGCGTGACCGGGATATTGCTTCTTCATGCTCACCACCGCCATGCGATAGGAGCAACCCTCGGGTGGTAGATAGAAGTCCACGATCTCGGGGAACTGTTTTTGCAGAATGGGCACGAATACCTCGTTCAGCGCGACACCCAATACGGCGGGCTCATCCGGTGGCCGTCCGGTGTAGGTGCTGTGGTAGATCGGGTTGTCGCGATGGGTGATGCGCTCGATGGTGAAGACCGGAAAACGATCCACTTCATTGTAATAACCGGTGTGGTCGCCAAAGGGACCCTCGTCCGCCATCTCGCCGGGGTGGATCACACCCTCTAATACGATCTCAGCCGAGGCGGGCACTTGCAGGTCCGAACCCATACATTTGATGACCTCGGTTTTTGAGCCGCGCAGTAGCCCGGCGAAGGCGTACTCCGAGAGTGAATCAGGCACGGGTGTTACCGCCCCCAGGATCGTCGCCGGGTCGGCGCCGAGCGCCACTGCTATGGGAAAGGGTTGGCCCGGGTGTTTCTCGCACCACTCACGAAAGTCGAGTGCACCGCCGCGATGGGCGAGCCAACGCATGATGACTTTATTTTTGCCGATTACTTGTTGGCGGTAGATGCCGAGGTTTTGTCTTTCCTTATTCGGGCCCTTGGTCACCACGAGTGCCCAGGTAATTAGCGGCCCGGCATCACCGGGCCAGCAGGTCTGAATCGGCAATTTGGAGAGGTCAACCGCATCGCCCTCAATCACATTGGCCTGACACGGTGCCTTGCGCAGGACCTCCGGCGCCATGTTGAGCACTTGTTTGTAGACCGGCAGTTTTTCCCACGCATCCCTGAAACCCTTGGGTGGTTCCGGCTCTTTCAAAAACGCCAACAGCTTGCCGACCTCGCGAAGGGCCTCGACCGAATCCTCACCCATGCCCATGGCCACGCGTTTGGGCGTGCCGAAGAGATTACCGAGTACCGGCATGTCAAAGCCCTTGGGGTTTTCAAACAGGAGTGCGGGGCCGCCTGCGCGCAGGGTGCGGTCGCAGATCTCCGTCATCTCCAGCTTGGGGTCGATCTCCTGAGTGATGCGTTTGAGTTCACCCTGTTTTTCGAGTTGTGCAATAAAGTCACGCAGGTCTTTATATTTCATGCAAGTGTCCAAGTATTCGCGTAAGCAAAGCATACCAGAAGCCGGGGTAGGTTGGGCTGAGCTCGCGAAGCCCAACAGAGTGTGCGTTGTAGACTCGAAGGGTACCTGTGTCCCAAGGCAAGCCGCAGGCGGACGCACTCAAGGTAAGTGGTAATATAGTTCGCGAATCCGGAGGTCGCCGTGCACGATTACAACCGCCAACACTTCCAGCGCATGCGCTGGTCCATCTACGCCGTGCTGGTGCTGGCCTATATGTCGGTGTACTTCCATCGCATGGCCCCGGGTGTGGTCTCGGCCGAACTCATGGCCACCTTCCAAACCACCGGCGCCGCGCTCGGCTCACTCGCGGCGATGTATTACTACATCTACACCGCCATGCAGATCCCGGCGGGCGTGCTTTCTGACACCCTTGGTATCCGCAGCGCCGTTACGGTGGGGAATCTCATCGCCGGTATCGGGTCGATCATGTTCGGTATGGCTGACAGCTTCGAGGCCGCCTCTGTTGGCCGCTTCATGGTGGGGCTCGGCGTCTCGGTGATCTTTGTCAGCCTGATGAAGAGTAATACCGTCTGGTTCAGTGACCGTATCTATGGTCTCATCAGCGGCGTGACCCTTCTGCTCGGTAATCTCGGCTCGGTGCTGGCGGCGGGGCCACTGGCCTATCTATTGGGCTTCGTCTCCTGGCGTAGCGCCTTCATCGGTATCGGCGTTTTCTCTTTGGTATTGGCGGTGCTCTCCTTCTTCATCGTGCGTAATCGCCCGCAGGACGTCGGCTTTCCCTCCCTGCGTGAGATGGCGGGTCTGGCGCCACACCGCGAGCGTGAACGACACTGGCTACACGACCTCTGGTCCGTGTTGCAGAATCGCCGCGTCTGGCCCGGCTTCTTCGTCAACTTTGGCATGGCCGGTGGCCTGTTTGCCTTCGCCGGTCTATGGGGCGTGCCGCTCTTGCGTGATGGTTTTGGTCTTACTCGTAACGAGGCGGCGAATTACACCACAGTCACGCTACTTGCCATGGCCATTGGGACACTCATTACGGGTTGGCTGTCAGATTACATTGGTTACCGCAAGCCGGTTTTACTCGCCAGTGCCACGCTCTATGTCGTCGCGTGGTTGTTGTTCCTCTATACACCGTGGTCATCTGGCTGGAGTGCTTATCTATTGTTCGGCCTTGTTGGCGTTACTGGCTCTGGGTTTGTGTTGACCTATCCCTGCGCCAAAGAGGTCTGCGCCCCTGCGTTGTCGGGTATGGCGATTAGTCTGGTAAATACCGGCCTCTTTCTTGGTGCGGCGTTAATGCAACCCCTCTATGGCTGGGTGCTGGATCGCCACTGGGATGGTACCCTGCATAACGGTGTGCGGGTTTTCAGTTGGGTGGATTATCGGCAGGCATCACTGTGGATGTTGGGGTTCGCAGTTATTGCGCTATTGGCAACCGTGACGATTACGGAGACACGGGGAGATAGTCTGGCTGATTAGATTCAGTGAGAGTTGGGCCTCACAAACAGTGTTCGGCCCAACCTACAGAGATACACCGAACTTTATTTACCGACAGGTGCCCACTCTTCAGTAGTGGACTTATCGCCACAGAAGGTTGTGACCGAGATACTGTCGCGTAGCACGCTAATAGAATAGGTCGCGCCCTTGGGCCATTTACTGGGGGCCTGCTCAAGGCGGGAGACGGCCATGTCCTTGACGATCCCGAGGTTGGTAAAGTCGACGGCAGGTTTGCCAATCTCAAAATAGGCCTGCTTCAACTCAGTGTTGATCATTGCATAGAAGCCCTTTGTGCAGCTATCTTCTGCTGCGAGCAGGTTTGTGCTGAAGAGTACCACCACAATGGCAAGGCTGGTTTTAAGGATTTTGTGCGAGAATTTATTTTGAATTTCCATTTCTTGTCACCCTGTGTGTAAGTGCCGTTACTGTTCTGTACAGTGTAGTGAAAACCCTATTAAGAACCAAGCTATAGGTCGCATTTCACCACAATTTTCTGGCACCACTGATAGGTGAATAGCGTACAACACGGGCCATCCTTTGATATCGATGGATGAATAGGGTAGAGTTTTTCCATTCCTCTACTTGATGAAATTATCATGTCATACCAAGCCAGCTCTACCTCACCCGTACTCGATGCCATTCGTAATTTTCTACGCCTCGAATCTGCCAGCGGCATCTTGCTTGTAGGCGCTGCCCTGTTGGCAATGGCTCTCGCCAACTCACCCCTAGCGTGGTTGTATGACGCCCTGCTGGAGACACCTGTAGCGATTCAGGTCGGGGCCTTCGCAATCCACAAGCCGCTATTGTTGTGGATCAACGATGGGCTGATGGCCGTTTTCTTTTTTCTCGTAGGGCTTGAACTCAAGCGCGAGATTCTCGATGGCGAGCTTTCAAGACCCTCACAAATTGCCTTGCCTGCATTCGCCGCCGTTGGCGGGATGTTGATGCCTGCACTGATCTACTATGGCTTCAATTCTGACGACGCTGTGCGCCTTAATGGCTGGGCCATCCCCGCCGCTACAGATATCGCCTTTGCCTTGGGCATCTTGTTAATGCTGGGGAATCGCGTGCCAACTTCACTCAAGGTCTTTCTCATGAGCCTGGCGATTCTGGATGATATCGGCGCGATTATAATCATCGCATTGTTCTATACCGAAGACCTCTCGATCTCTTCAATGGTGATAGCTGGTGTTAGCCTCTTGATATTATTCACAATGAATCGTTTCCGCGTCATGTATGTGGCGGCGTATCTCCTCGTGGGATTGGTGCTGTGGGCATCGGTTCTGAAGTCCGGCGTTCACGCCACCCTTGCAGGCGTGGCCTTGGCGTTTATGATCCCCTTGCGTGACCCCAATAATTCAGAGCGTAGTCCACTGCGTGAACTCGAACATGACCTGCATCCATCGGTAGCCTATTTCATCCTGCCCCTGTTTGCCTTTGCCAACTCGGGAGTGTCATTAAAGGGCATCGGTATAGATGCATTGATTCACCCGGTGACCGCAGGTGTGGCGCTGGGGCTGTTTTTTGGAAAGCAGTTGGGTGTGTTTGTCTTTAGTTGGTTGGTGATTCGCCTGGGTATTGGACGCATGCCGAGCGGTGCCACATGGACTCAACTCTATGGTGTGGCCCTGTTGTGTGGCATCGGTTTTACTATGAGCCTGTTTATCGGTGGGCTGGCCTTTGAGCACCAGGGCCAGGAATATACGGTGTCTGTGCGGTTAGGCATACTCGGTGGTACGCTGGTCTCCGCACTGCTGGGTTATTTGCTGCTGCGCGTGAGTTCACCCAAGACATAAACCTGAAGGAGGGTGTCGGTGTGGCCATACGGGACCCCAAACTGAATTATCGCCATGAGGATGGTATCTATCTCATTGAGCTGTTTTTGCGTTCACCACGTCAGATATTCAATTCGCTCGACCCCGCGCCTTTCCATGAAAAGGATCTCGATAATGATGCTGAGGCCTATATCGTCGAGGCGGTGGAGGAGCTGCACGTCAATACACCGATGCAACTCTGTATCTATCTTCCGCCCGAGGAATTAAACACAGAGCAGGCGCAGGACCTGCCTGAGGCCATCCACCATTACTTTGGATATCGGGTCACGACCAGCGGGCGAGCCCTGCGGACCAAATTGCAACAGGGCCGTTTTAGTCTGTTTGTCGGTCTCGCCTTTCTGGTGGCCTGCCTGACGGCGCGATCGGCCTTGCAACACTATCTCATGGGAACCCTGCACGATGTGATTGACGAGGGCCTGTTGATCATCGGCTGGGTCTCGATGTGGCGACCGGTGCAGATATTCCTCTACGACTGGTGGCCGATCCGATATCGCCAGCGGGTACATGAGACCCTTAGTCGAATCGATGTACGGGTGTTGCCCCAGTTTGCCCATGCGGTGCAGACAAGCCCGGCTTCAGCCTAACCCTTGCTACTACGATGGATTGCGGCGCTCCTGTGTTGCGGGGTGAGAGGGCTGGTAGGGCTTTACCTCTTTACAAATGAGAATCATTCGCATTAAAATTTGCGTCGTATCTCATTGGATAAGCAGGTGTTTTATATGGTTAAGCAATTACAGGATCGTTTGAGTGGGTGCACGGCCGTGGCGGTATTGGCCGCGAGTCTCGGCGCGGGACAGGCCGCGGCCGCCGAGAGAGTACCGGCCTATGAGTTCGGGCTGGCCTACACGGGGGACTATATGCAGGTGGTTCAGGGTGGGACTGCACAGGGGGGGCGCTGGCTGGATAATCTCGACCTGACGCTGCGTATCAACACCGAGCAGGCCTGGGGTCTGCGCAATGGCACGCTCTATCTCTATGCCATCAGGACCGGGGGTGGACAGCCCAACGCCGACCTGCTCAACAGCACGCAGGGGATCGACAATATCGAGGCCAGCAACGATACGAAGCTCTACGAGGCCTGGTATGAACATGCCTTTGCGCACTCGACGCTACGCTTTGGTTTGTATGATCTGAATTCCGAATTCGACAGCATCGAGACCGCCGGACTCTTTATCAACCCCTCGCATGGCATCGGGGTCGATTATTCACAATCGGGTCAGAATGGGCCCTCGATCTTTCCCAATACCTCACTCACCCTGCGCTATGCCGCCAAACAAGACAACAATGTCTACTGGCAGCTTGCGGTGTTAGACGGGATACCCGGAGACCCGAATAATCCAACCGGCACGCATATCATCCTCGACCCTGACGATGGTGTGCTGCTGGCGGCCGAAACCGGCGTGCACCGTGGCGAGGGGGCAACACTCTGGCACTGGGGTGTGGGTGGCTGGCACTACAGTAAGCTGAGCACGGCGGATGCGGCGGGCAATAGTATTAGCCCAAGTAATAATCAGGGCCTCTATGCGTTTGCCGAGAGCGCGTTGACGGATTCGCTTGCGGCGCATCTTCGGGCGGGGCTGGCCGACGCCACCATCAATCGTGTGGCGAGTTATGTCGGGGGAGGCTTGGTGTGGTCGGGTCTATTTGGACAGGTGGAGGATCGCCTTGGTCTGGCCTTGGCCATTGCCAACAATAGCGCCAGCTATATTGCGGCCACCGGCGACAAGGCCTCGGAGACCAATGTGGAACTGACTTATCGGCGTCAGCTTAACAAGTGGTTGAGTGTGCAGCCGGATATTCAGTACGTAATCAATCCGGGTAGTAAGCCTGCGGTGCCAGATGCACTGATCGCAGGTGTTCGTTTCGAGGCAGCGTTCTAGATACGGTGAGGAGGGGGCTTGGGTAAATGTCATTCCCGCGCTTGTATCCGCAAGGGTGAGGGCGGGGATGACGAGGAGTGTTGTTCGCCTCTATCGAGTTTAGAGTTTGAACTCCGCAAGTACCGG
>JAHEDA010000394.1 GCA_024641445.1 Gammaproteobacteria bacterium | reverse complement strand
GATGTATCACTAACCCTGCGGGAAGGTCTACTTCTGGCTGTGACCTCGAACATAACAAGAGTGGGTAAATCAATGAAAAAGATCGAAGCGATTATCAAGCCTTTCAAGCTGGACGATGTCCGTGAGGCCTTGTCGGAGATCGGCGTGGCCGGTATGACGGCAATTGAGGTGAAGGGATTTGGTCGTCAGAAAGGACACACGGAGCTCTATCGTGGTGCCGAGTATGTGATCGACTTTTTGCCCAAGGTTATGATCGAAGTGGTGGTGAAGGATCAGGACGCAGACCGCTGTATCGATGCCATCACCAAGGCGGCGCGCACCGGTAAGATTGGTGATGGCAAGATCTTTGTCTCCACCGTTGAGCGGGTGGTTCGCATCCGTACCGGCGAGGAAGGTGACGAGGCTATATAAATCTTTTACGAACTGCCGTGGCTAGCCTTGAGTGAGAGGGCTAGTCAAAACCACGGCAGACGTCTTTACTGAGCCTGGACATCCTTAGTGGTGGCAGGCGCGGGAGTCTTCGAGGAGCCCTGAACCTGTTTTGCCGGGGTTCCCTCGTTACCTGGTTTGGCCGTGGTAGTAGTCCCTTCGGTAGTCGGTGGAAGGGCGGAGTCTTGTGTCTTCGCGGTTGCGGTGCCTGAGTCTGACCCTGGCTTGGTTTCTATGGCGGTGGGCTTTGTGGTAACCGCCGCCTTCTCAACGGGCGCTACCTTATCCACTGACGTTTGCTTCGGCTCAACTTTCACACCCTCATCGGATTTCTTCTCGCCCATGGCAGGGGCGACGACGCCCTCGACCTGGGCCGGTTTTTGTTCGTGCTCAGACTGCAGGAAGGGGTGATCAGGCTGGTTGGCCTCCAATACCCGCTGTGCGTCTTTGGCCAAATCGTCCAGCTTGAGTTCGCGATAGGCCTTCACCATTACGGCCAGGGCGTCATTGATGGCGGGGGCGCGCTGATAATTCTCAACCACGTATTTGGCGCGGTTGGCAGCGGCAAGGAAGGCACCTCGCTTCAGATAATAATTGGCGACGTGCACCTCATACTCCGCCAGATTATTGCGGAGTTTGGTCATACGTTGAATCGAGTCGGTGGTATAGCGACTCTTGGGATATTTCTTCAGCAGGTCGGCAAAGTATTGGAAAGAGCGACGTGATTGTTTAGGGTCACGTTCGGAGGGCTCCTGATTAAACTTTTCCTGCACCCAGGTCTTGTCGGCATTGTAACTGGCGAGTCCGCGCATGTAGTAGGCGTAGTCAACATGCGGGTCCTGTGGGTGTAATTTGATAAAGCGGTCTGCCGCCTGAATTGCCGACTCCATTTCCTCAAACTTGTAATAGGCATACACGATCTCAAGTTGCGAGCGGGTGGCGTAGTTACCATAAGGGTAACGCGACTCAAGTTTTTCGTAGAGCTTGATGGCCTCTTCGTAATTCCCAAGATTGAGCTGTTCCTTGGCATCCTGATAGATCTCACTGACGGATTTCCCTGCCGTCGGGTCATTCGCATCGGGGTTGGAGGCGCATCCACCCAGGAGTAAGGCGGTAAGGGCTAAGATAAGAATCCGGTTTGTCATGGTGTCGTCACTGTCAGTTCTGGCATTCCCGCCAATTGTTGGGCCTGAGTATACCCTGCTCCTGATGCAATATAAATTATGGTGTCTCTGAAAAGGGCCATTAGGGGTTTATGACAGGTGATGCTTACACGCTGATAGCCGAGTCCCTATCGTGTAAACTGGGTCCCCACCTTCGCCAGCCTGTTGCGCATTGACCGCGACAGGGTGGGTGAGGTTCCTAATATCAAGCCTGAGAGCCCCGGGGTCTATAGCCAGATGTCTGAAGAAAACACCGTGCAATTGCAAGGCGAGGTCCCCTTTGAATATGGTGGGCAGAGGCTGGATCAGGCCCTGGCGCAGATGTTTTCGGATTACTCCCGCGCCCGCCTGCAGACCTGGATCAAGGAGGGGCAGGTGCTCCTCGATGGTCAGGTACCGCGTCCACGCGACAAGGTCTGCGGGGGGGAACAGGTGAGCATCCACGCCATTCTGACGGTTGAGCAGCCGCATCAGGCCGAGGCCATTCCCCTGGCCATCGTCTATGAGGACCAGGATATCCTGGTGATCAACAAGCCTGCGGGGCTGGTGGTACATCCCGCGGCGGGAAATTATGCGGGGACCCTGCTCAACGCCTTGTTGCATCATGCCCCGGAGCTGGAACTCGTACCGCGCGCCGGGATCGTCCACCGTCTCGACAAGGAGACCAGCGGACTACTGGTGATCGCGCGAAATCTAACGGCACAGAAAAAACTGGTAGAACAGTTGCAGGAGCGGGCCTTTCTGCGTGAATACCGGGCGGTCGCCCAG
>JAHEDA010000001.1 GCA_024641445.1 Gammaproteobacteria bacterium | reverse complement strand
CCGATGGCCATGAGCTGGATGCCACCCATGAAGAGCATGATGGTGATCAAGGAGGGATAGCCCGGCACCGGGTTACCGAAGATCAGGGTGCGCACGAGAAAATAGGTGCCATAGGCGAAGGCGGCCAGCGCAGTGAGTAAGCCAAAATAGGTGGCAAGCTTTAACGGTGCCGTGGTGAAGGAGGTGATCCCCTCCAGGGCCAGGTTCCACAACTTCCAGTAATTCCATTTGCTCACCCCGGCGTGACGCGGGTCACGCGCATAGGGTACGGCCTTTTGCTTGAAGCCAATCCAGGCAAACAGTCCCTTCATAAAGCGATGGTACTCGCCCAGTGAATTCAGCGCATCGACTGCGCGCCGACTCAGCAGCCGATAATCACCGGTATCCTCTGGTAGTTTTACATTACCGATGCGCTGCATCAGGCGATAAAAGGCGTGCGCAGTGGTCTTTTTGAATAGCGTCTCGCCCTCACGACGAGTGCGCTGGGCATAGATTACGTCGAAGCCATTGTGCCACTCAGTAATAAATTCGGTGATCAACTCTGGCGGGTCTTGCAAATCGGCATCAATGACGACCACGGCATCACCCTGCGCCTTGTGCAACCCCGCCGTCAGCGCGATCTCCTTGCCAAAATTTCGACTCATGTCCACGATCGCGACACGCGGGTCCTGCTGGCGCAGTGAGTGCATCACCTCCAGGGTGCGATCACGACTGCCGTCGTTGACGTAGACGACCTCTGCACGCATGGCGACACGCGTCAGCACCTTGCTGAGCCGTGCATGAAATTCCGGGAGTACTTCTTCCTCGTTATAGGCTGGTACAACGATGGATATCATTGCCTTTGTTTCACCAGACACGCCGCTTATCCCCTCTCCAATCGAGCCCAAATCACAAAATATTTTTTATTATAAAACAGTAACATATCATTTCCTACAATACGCGAGGATTCCGCCCCTCAGGGATGGTCAAAAAGCCGTGGCCTTTTTATTTAATCTGGTCTAAAGTTTACCCAAGCTGCGGACACCGATGCAGCGGTGTTTTGGTCGTTCTCTCCGTGAAACCTCCCAAACCTCCCGTTACACGTCCCCCAGCCGGTTAATCTCAATTAATTTCTATTAAGGTAATGAACATGGCAACAGGTACTGTAAAGTGGTTCAACGAGACCAAGGGTTTTGGCTTTATTTCTCAGGCTGACGGTGGCAAGGATGTCTTCGTACATTTCAGCGCCATCAAGGGCGACGGTTTCCGTACCCTGAAGGAAGGTCAGGCTGTAACGTATGACGTGGAAAAGGGCCCCAAGGGTCCTCAGGCCACCAACGTTATCCCGCAATAATCCGAACCGCTTTTGCAGTTCGATTTGGGAGCCCCGCCCTTGGCGGGGTTTCTTTTTCTGGACTGTTTATTTCAGCCAGCCCCCCACCGACTGAAGGGGTACCGGGCTATCTCCCCGACTCACCCATGCCACCAGCGCCTGCGTCGTAACACCCACAATACGCGGCTCGGGTAATGGCAGTCGCCACTCACCTGTGGCACTCGATTGAGCCGTATAACCGATCACCACAAAGTCGTGCCGCGCGTGCCGCCCGCGATTCTCGCCCGCCCGGATCTGACTCTCCAGCCCAAAACCAAGCCGCGCTACATACAGGGTACGGGGTGACGATAGATCGGCTGCCTTAAAGGTAGCGTGCAAGCCCGAGCCCTCAAGTAATAGTGATAGCTTGCCGACCCTCGGCGCCTCGACCTCGGGTAGCTGCCGATAAAACAGGCTTGGTCGCCAGGACCTGCCATTGATGAACCAGGCCGGTGTGTACACCGTACTCGCGCGTTGAGCCTTGGCATAGGCGCGCTGGCGTTGTGCGTGCGCGGGGTCGGCAAAAGCGTCCTTCCAACCGAGATAGTCCCAGTAGCCCACGTGCAGGGCGAGTGGAATGACACGTCGCCAGAGCTGCTCATCCTGGATGAGCGTATTCATGAAGGCCTCAGCGGGTGGGCAACTGCTGCAACCCTCGGAGGTAAAAAGCTCGACCAACATTGTCTGCTGCTCACCGCTCTCAAAGTGCTGCGGTGCGGCCAGCGCTACCCCGGTGTTGACGACCCACATCAGAAGCGCCAATAGGCCACACACCTGCAATTTCTTCATCGGTTTCATCCTGTCGTTCCCCTATCAATTTATCGTTATGGCTTTACACTTCAATGGCGACTGCTTTAAGGTGGCGGCTGCCTACACCCAGACACATTCCCATGCCAGCACCCATCCCGCCCAGCTTCCGACAAAATCACGCCCTACAGTTGATGTGTGCGTGGCTGTTCGGTTTTTGGTTGTGGATGGCGATCACCCCGCTTGACCGAATGGACTGGTTGTTAGAGAACCTGCTCGTAATTGTTTATTCTATCCTGCTCGGTCTTACTTACCGACGCTTTCAATTCTCAAATTTTTCTTACTTTTTGTTCACGATTTTTATCACCCTACACTTGATAGGCGCTCATTACACTTATGCCGAGACGCCACTGGGTTTCTGGCTCAAAGACTTGCTCACGCTGTCGCGCAATCACTACGACCGTATTGTTCACTTCAGCTATGGGCTGCTACTCGCCTACCCCATGCGTGAGGTGTTGTTGCGACTCAGTGATATTCGCCGCAGTTGGTCCTACTTTGTCAGTATCAATCTCATCCTCGCCTTCAGTAGTTTTTTTGAATTACTGGAGATGTGGATCGCTCAGATCGTCAGCCCAGGGCTCGGCGACGCCTATCTAGGTACACAAGGGGACATCTGGGACGCCCAGCGCGATATGTTTCTCGCCCTCGCCGGGGCAACCATTACCATGCTCATCACCTGGCTTTTTATTAACCGAAGTAAATCTAACTAAACATAGGTCCTGCATGAACCCTCTCATTGGACTTTTGTTGTACTGCCGTGGTGGCTTTGAGGCCGAATGCGCCTCCGAGGTTCAGGAGCTGGCCTCACAGCATGGGGTAACCGGCTACTGCAAGGCCAAGACCGATAGCGCACACGTAGTCTTTATGCCCCACGAGGAGGCCAGCAAGTGGTTGGCGCAGGTGGACTACCGTAGTCTGATCTTCGCCCGTCAAGTCATCCCCCTGCTCGCGCAGCTCAATCAACTCCCGGTCACGGATCGCCTAACACCGGTCCTGGAACTGTTAAACGGTCAGAATATCTGTGATGTCTGGGTCGAGACCCCCGACACCAATGAGGCAAAGTCCCTCTCGGGCTTCCTCAAAAAATTCTCCACGCCCCTGCGCCAGGCTTTGCAGAAGGCAAAACTCCTGCGTGATGAACCGGGCTTACCGCGCCTGCATTTGTGTTTCCAGAGTTCCACCAGTGTCATGATGGGGCTCAGCGATACGCACATCAGCTCCCCCTGGCTCATGGGTATCCCGCGCCTGAAATTCCCGGCACAGGCACCGAGTCGCTCCACACTGAAGCTGGAAGAGGCCTTGCTGTACTTCCTGACACCAGCGCAACACAAGAAGCTCTTGAGACCCGGTATGCATGCTGTGGATTTGGGTGCATCGCCCGGCGGCTGGTCCTGGCAGTTGATACATCGTGGGCTTCGTGTCATCGCGGTTGACAATGGCCCGATGGCCGATGCGCTCATGCAGAGTGGACTACTCGACCATCGACGTGAAGACGGTTTCCGCTTTCGCCCAGCCAGCCCCGTCGAGTGGATGGTCTGCGACATGGTGGAGCAACCGATTCGCATTGCCCAACTGGTGACCGACTGGATAACCCGAGGTGATTGTCGAAACAGCATCTTCAATCTGAAGTTGCCGATGAAGAAACGTCTGCAGGAGGTGCGTCGATGTGAAGAGTTGATCCGTGGACAGCTTGCCATGTCTGATGTGCACTATGATTTAAGCTTCAAACAGCTCTATCACGACCGCGCCGAGATTACAGGCTGTATTATTCGCTCACAGCGTTAGGGGTATCAGCCTGGGTGCAAATCATGTTCCAGGCTGGAGGATGACTCCACCTTCCTGCGACTACCCATAACATCGAAGATCAAACCGGACACGGCGCTGAAACGCGCCACACGAAAGATCAACCGACGCATAGTAATAGGTTTGACCTTGCGCGCCTCCTGAATGCGCGGTAGAAACAACCACACCGTCGTCAGGCGCAGCAGAAATGACAGGAAGAAAATAAAATAGAGCGCACTGAGCAAATGGACATGTATTCCAAACAGACTGAACTCCCCGGGTAAACTTGCACCGAGAATGCCTCCCAGCATCGCACCAAGGAAAACACCCGTGCTGGCCAGGACACTGTTCACAGCCAGATAGGTTGCACGCTTTCCCGCGGGGATTAGATCATAGAGAAAATTACTTGCACTCAAGGTAAATCCTGCCCAGGCAAAGCCGCCCAGAGCCTGTACCGCTATTAAATAATAAAAATTGCCGGAGAGTGTCCACAGCAAAGGAATCAGAGGGATCAACATGCCACACAACATGAGGATCACGCGATTACCAAAGATGTCAGAGATCCGCCCCCAGCGATTGAGGGTGAGGAACTGCATCAATACGGTCGAGGCAGTACACGACATATACTCCAGATAACTGAAGTGCAGGTCACGCAATAGATAGACTGAGAAAAAGGGCGAGCCCACCGCCACCGAAAACTGGATCATGGCGAAGAAGAGCGAGAAGCGTCCCATCTGTGAATATCGAATCTGGTGCCACCAACGCATGCCAAAGGGCACCTCCATCGCCGCCACGTGACCCGGCGGGTCGTACATCTGCGCGATGTGATAGACCGAGACAAACCGCGCCACAAAGGCAATCCCGAAGATCAACAAATATCCGATGACGGTGTACTCCCAGGCATTAAAGAAATGCAATACGCTCCCTGCAACAATCAAGGCTACAAATGAGGCAACACTGCATATGCGTGTGCGGAGAGCGAAATAACGGCCGCGCTTGCGCTCGGCGACCAGCTCCCCCATCAGACTGGACCACTGTGGTGCGGCCAGATTGCCAAAGCTGTAATAGAGCACCACGCAGGCGATCAATATCTCGACACTGTGTTGACGAAACGCCAGCGGCAAAATCGCCATCGGTATCCACACTATGCCTTGCAGTATGGCGCCGGATAAAATGATGGCCTTGCGCTTGCCGGTCTTGTGTCCCAACCAGGCAGAAAATAATTGTGCGAACGAGGCCAGCAAGGGCGGTACTGAGGCAAGGAAACCAATCTGGGCCGTGTTGGCCTTGAGAAAGAGGGCAAAGGCAGAGAAGTAGGTCTCGCCACTGCCCGCCATCACAGAATAGGCCGCCCCATCGCGTACGGAATGCCTGAGGGACTTATCGATAAGGGGATCACTGGAATAACGTTTTGACACGGAGGACCTATCTACCTACTGACGCAGCACGAGGATCATGGTACCGAATCTACTGTCAACACGTCTATTTTTTGGCCCAAGACTAGGAAAAAGGGCCGATTTCGCGCAAAATCCCGCCATCAGAAGTACCTCAGGGAAGAACACCATCCTTATGCATCGTCATGGCTACCCCGCATACCCACTGAATTTAGACCTCGTCCGTCATATTTTTCGTGTCACCGGCCTCAGAAGGGATGCGGCCCAAGGGCCTACAATCAGCCTATGACTCTCCGCCACTTACGCCAAATGGACTACACCCAACCACTACGCGATCTGTGGAAGAATCTGGTGTACTACTGGTATTTATATCCAAGACACTATGGGGCGCTTGTGATTGCCCTTGCGACATTGATCGCCCTGCTTGGATTTGCGATAGACCGTTCGGTTCAGGCCAGCGCCCAGACTCAGGAGCTTACCTGTCTTGCACTCAATGTCTATCACGAGGCGCGCGGCGAACCCCTTGAGGGACAATACGCAGTGGCACAGGTCACTATGAACCGGGTAATGTCGCGACACTATCCCAAGACCATCTGTGGCGTGGTCTACCAGAAAAATTGGGACTGGATCCGTGGTCGCGAGGTTGCGGCCTTTTCATGGACCCTGCACGATGAGATACCCATCCCTGAGCCCATGGCCTGGCAACAGGCCTGGCAGGTCGCTGAGGATGTCTATTCACAGCCAAATAAGTATCACCGAATCCTGGGCAAGGCCTTGTTTTATCACGCCCGTGAGGTTGAACCACGCTGGGCCCAGGAGAAGCGAGAGATCGCCACCATTGGTGATCACGTGTTCTATCAATAATTAGATAACTACCTAGCGTGAACAAGTAGGTGTGTCGTCACTCCGTATACGTCCCGTCTCCCGGAGGTCAGGCATGAACATGGTTACCTCGAAGGCCCCCATTCAAGACAGGTTGAGATCAACGGCAAACCGGTACTGGTCGAGTGGACACGCCATGCCGAGGCGGCCACGCGCGCGGGGCGTCAACCCGAGATGGATATCAACACCGACACGGCCAGAAAACTGGCGCCCAGGCGTTTTTTACTGGATTACCGTAACGGTAAGTGGGAAGGCAAATACTGGCTGTAAGCCTCGACTTGAACCTGGCATTAGCGCTCTCAACGCACGGTGTATCCACGCCCCTCCAGGCAGGCCCGCATCGCCTTTTGATAATCCGCACGCTTCCTGGTTAAAGAACCTTCGTCCGGCTCTTTCGGTGGCAAGCTCGGGTCAAACCCTGTCTGACTCACCCCCCAACGATGGCAGGCATAACGGTCATCGGCCTGTTGTTTCTCGCCCTGACCCTTCGCCGGATATATGAACAACTCATCCGAGGCCGGTGCAGCCGCTTGCTCTTCAATTTTTTCCGGTGGGGCCGTCACCACATAGCCATTGGCCTCCGGCTGCCAAACATAATAGGTGTCGTTTGCATAGTAATAAGGGATGCCACTCCACCATACCGTGGTGTAAAAGGCGGGCAGGCGTGTGACCACTATCCCTACAGGTGGTGCAATCACAACATAGCGCCGGGCGTTCGGGCGATACCACACTCCATCCAGATAGAAATAAAACGCATTATGAAACCGAAACCGCTGATAATGCTCTGGCAGTACCGTGATGACCTGCCCGAATCGCGGGTAATAATGATTGTGCCGAAAGCGTTGATCAAATCGTAACTCATCGTGCCTTAGCTCCCGCAACTTCGCACGTTCATAGCCACGATTGTGTTCAAACTCATGCCGCTCCCGGCCATCACGATCGGCGTGCGCGGCAATCGAAATGACACCTAGCAGGAAAAATATCCCAAGACCTAAGATCTTCTCTCGATGGTGTTTCATTGCCTATCCCCCGACTCCACGGTTCATTACCGGATCATTCCCTGACGGTATAACCACGTCCTTCCAGGCAGGCCGCCATGGCCCGACGGAAATTACGCGCCTGTTTGTCCAGCTGTGCGTACGACTGCTGCTCATTTTGATTGAAATCCTGCTGTAGTCGTTGGGCCTGCTCCTGCTTTGCCGCATCAGATTCAGCCCCCATGAATGCACCTGTGATCGCCCCAACGACCGTCCCCGCTCGGCGGTCATGTCGAGGTGAGAGGATAGAACCCACAATGGCACCACCGACGGCACCGGCCACCACATCAGAGCCTGCAGGGCTTGCCGGGGTAACCTCGACGTGCTGCGGAATATCAGCTAAAAACTTATTGGGATCGAAGCCCGTTCTCTGAACAGACCAGACATAGCACTCGTAGCGATCCCGCTCCTGTTGTGCGGGAGCTTGACCATGCGCGGGATAAAAGACAACCTCGGTTGAGGGCATCTCGACCTGATACCCGGCATGACGATGCACTCTATAGCCTGGCGCAGAACATGCGGCCAGCACGGAGCTGGTCAGGACAAAGACTGAAATACGACGAGTGAAAGCCCTCGTTCGGCCTTGCGGTAACATCACATTAAACATATGTACTCGCTTCCTCGTTTAGACCAGACCTTGACCTATCCCACATACAACGCTGAACCTGATATTGAGCGGGCCGTAACCTGCCTAATATGGCCGCTACACAGCTCGTATTATTATTAACGGGGATTAGAGTAGCAAAGGGGGGGCAAAAGTTCAGACTGTAAATAAAAATATCTGGTCGTAAAACCGGCGGATACACGCAAAATGTTGGCAATAAATCTTAATGCTCGCGCATCGCCCTGAGCTGTTCCAGTAACTCTGGTGCATCCCACTCGCGGCTACCCATCGTCCGGTGCGTAACAACTCCCTTCGGGCTGATGATGAATGTCGTGGGCAGACCCGTCACCGGGTAACGCTTGATGACGTTGGCATCTTTATCCAACAACAATGGGAAGCTCACCGGGTAGCTGCCCAGAAATTCAAATACCGTATCGGCACCCTCACCCACATTGACGGCGAGGATCTCTATACCCTCGCCTTGGAGTTTGTTCCAGGCACGCTCCATCGAGGGCATCTCGTATCGACAGGGTGGACACCAGGTGGCCCAAAAATTCAGCACCACCACCCGGCCCTTAAAGTCCGCCAGGTGATAGGTCTTGTCATCTTCGCCTTGCAACATGAAGTCTGGTGCCACGAATACCTTCGCCACCGGTGGCAAGGTCTGTGGTGTTGCGGCCCATGTGAAGGTAGTCGAGAGACCCAACCCAATAACGATTAACAAAAGCTTTGCACACCTGCACATCATTATTCTCCTGGGGTATTTTCTGGGTGGATATCCGGCGCACATTGAATCGCATGGATCGTGGCCGATTTTTTCCGGCCCGCTTGTCGCCACGTCATGGTGAGGTCAAACCGACTGCCGGGGTGCAGATTAAAGGTTGTCATGCCCCAGTTGTAATCCCCCGGATTATAACGCTGCCAGGTCGGCAACAGCGACCACTCAAAGGCGATCTGCGCCGGGTTGGGAATCTTCTGCTGCTGCCACTGTTTGGCCCAGTCTTCACGCAACTTCAGATTCTGTTCATGCCCGTCACTGAGTACTCGCCATTCACGCAAGTCATACTCCAATGGGCCAGCCTCGGTACCGCTTGAGAGATTGCGAAACACGGTTTGAAAGACACAGCTATTAGCGATCGTGTTGGCATCGCTGGCGCCAAACTTGCGCGCCAGGAAATAACCTCGGGTCTGGTCTGGCAGACGTTGAATGAGGCGAAGTGACATACCAGAGTCGTCGACCTGCCAGTACGGCAGCCGTGCCTCTTCATCAATGCCCTGACTATCAGTAAGTCCCAGCACTAGTGCGGGGCATAGACACATCAGGGTAGGGAGTAGAGTCGCTAATCTGGGCATTTTACTTTCACTCCAAGGCCAGGCTGAAAGAGGTAGTTTAGCAGTCACGGCAGGTCGTGTTGCAAGGCATCTGCTCTAACGAGCGTTATACGCTATTCAGCTTATTCGCCGTCTGCCAATATTGAATGCTATCGATACCCTTGGCCCCACACCATTGTGCCGCGTTACCTCGTGTAAAAGCCTGGGGGAGAAAAAGACCATACGCCCCGCCACCGGAACTATCGTGACGACCTGCGCCAAGGTGTGCAGGATTAGGTCACCCGATGCCTCCGGCACTTGCAAATAATACACCCCCGATAACAACTCATCGTCATCATCATGACTATGGAGTGAGGTTGTGTGTCCAGGCTGCATGAGATTAAACCAGAAGCCGATCTGCAAATCACCTGCCGATACTTCGAGTATCTTCGCCGCCTCGCTTAGTGCCCTCCCGAGTAGGGGTTCGATGACTGGCAGCCGGTTCTCTTCAAGGTAGATGTTTTCGTAACGCCCGTCGACAAGGTGTGTCTGGCGGGAATAATCATCCGGGGTCATCTGTATGAATTGTGCATACAGCGATGGAGCGATGCATTCATGATCGCAAAAATCGACAAGCTTATAACTATCTCTCATCAGCGGACCCGGCATGTTCAGTGGGTATCCAATCGGTACTAGCGAATACCTTGCTACACTACGGTGGCAGGTGAAAGGACTATTTGCGTAATCTCACTGGGTGCGAGCACGCGCAGCGGCGGGCCCCAGTAACCCGTGCCACGACTGACAAATATATGCCGATTCGGGGCGTGTTCAAACAAGCCGGCGAGATAGGGTTGGTCCATCATAACCAGATAACCAAACGGGAATATCTGTCCACCGTGGGTGTGTCCGCTCAACATCAGGTCGCAGCGTTTGGTATCAACCATACGAATCGTCTTGGGTTGATGCGCCAACACGATACACGCATGCTGCTCATCTACCTGGGAAAAGGCGCGATCAATATCGGGGGGTAGAATTCCCATGCGGGTACCGATGAGGTCATTGATCCCGATCAGATTGAAGCGCCTGCCCTCGTGTTCGATCACTACGCTCTCATTCAACAACGGCTGAATACCCAGTTCACGGATGTAGGCCAGGGCCGCCTCGGCACCGTGAAAGTATTCGTGGTTACCAAGGATGAAATAGGTCTTCGCCTTGAGTTCCCGCAGGGGTAACAGGTCGAGTTTGATTTTCTCAATGGGCAGATCTACCAGGTCACCCGTGATGACTACCATGTCAGGTGATACCGCATTGGTGCGATCCACCAGACGCTGGATGAAATCGCGCTTGATAGTGCGGCCGACATGGATATCCGTCAGTTGCATGATGGTGAAGCGTTCAAACGGAAAGTCCTTGATCTTCACCCGGATGGTATTGAGGTCCGGGTCACGCAGGCCTTGAGATAGGCCGCGGAGGAGATAGGCCGCCGCCGCAATCAGCATCGTGACATCAAAGATGATCTTGAGAGTCCGTCGCCGCGACTGATCAAACGGGACATGGCCCGAAATCGTGATGGTCAGGTCATACACCGTTGTGACCACGAACAGCATAAAGGTGAACCCGACAAAGGAGCTGGTAATGAAGTACACGGCGGGTGAGTCCGGCACCAGAGAGAAGGCCGCGTCTAATATAAAGAATACCTCACCCAGCATCAGCACCGCCGGGATCACCATGGCATAGCGCCCAAACGATGGCGTTACGCGCCGGAAGAAACGGCGATAGATGTAAAAGTTTGCCGCGGCCATCACCAATAAGAAGACCGCACCAAATACTAAATATGTCATAGCATTACCCCCGCTAGCCTGCGCGTAGCTGAAGCTTACTCGCAAGATAGTCCGCCCTCAATCGTGGGCTGGATGATAGACTACGCACGGCGATATACGCCGCATTCGATATATCACTGGAAAACAGCTTGAATCACTTCCGCCGCAATATTCCCTTGTTAGCCATCTGTCAGGCCATCATGATGAGCGGCTCGTCCATGAGCGTAACCATCTCGGCCCTGGTGGGATATGCCCTGGCAGAAAACAAGGCACTCGCCACGCTGCCGCTGGCGACACAACTCATCGCCACCATGCTCACCAGCCTGCCCGCGGGTATGCTGATGAGCCGTATAGGCCGCAAACCCAGCTTCCTGCTGGCGACCCTCTCAGGTATGAGTGCGGGTGCCGTCTCTACGCTTGCGATCCTGCATGGTTCCTTCCCCTTATTTATCCTTGGCAACATCCTGCTCGGCATCTTCAACGGGTTTGGCAATTTCTATCGTTTCACTGCCGCCGACATCGTGCCGGTGCAGGATAAGGGCCGTGCGATCTCTTATGTCCTGGCAGGCGGTATTGTCGCCGCCATCGTTGGCCCCAATCTCGCCAGGTTGACCCGCGACCTCATCGGTAACGCGGTCTTTGCCGGTAGTTATGCCTCCGTCATCACCCTGTATGTGCTTGCCTTTCTGCTCTTGACCCAACTCAAACTGCCCAGACATATCATCACTCAAGTCAGGCAAGGGACCACGGGGCGCCCCCTTCTCACCATCATGCGTCAACCGCGCTTCATCATCGCCGTGACCAGCGGCATGCTGGGGTACGCAGTAATGAGCCTGGTGATGACCGCCACCCCCCTGGCCATGCATCACCATGCCCATAGCTTTCCCGACACCTCGTTTGTGATCCAATGGCACGTCCTTGGCATGTTCGTCCCCTCATTCTTTACCGGTCACCTCATCCGCCGCCTCGGCCTGTTGACAGTACTTGGCCTCGGCGTCGTGTTCGGATTTGCCTGCGTGGGAATTAATCTCGCAGGGACCACCCTCACTCACTTCTGGCTGGCGCTGTTGCTACTGGGTATTAGCTGGAACTTCCTGTTTATCGGCGCCACCACCCTGCTCACCGAGACCTACGGTGAGGGCGAGGCCGCCAAGACTCAGGCCATCAATGACTTCATGGTCTTCACCACGGCATCGATGGCCTCTCTCTCCTCAGGTGTCTTGCAAATGCATTTTGGCTGGCGCATGGTGAACTACGGTGCCATTCCCGCCCTCTCGCTTATTCTATTGGCGCTGCTATGGCTGACCCGTCTGGGCGTTGCCGAGCGAGACATCGACAGCACGGTGATCCACCTTGCCGTCAACCAGACCGAGCAATAACCGGCCCTGACCATGGGCGAGGCCAGAAAAAACGCTAAACTTGATACTGATTTTCACCGCTAACTATAGGGACAATATGGGCGTCAATGACCCTACGTTATTTGCCCCCCCCGTAAGCAACGGATTAAAACGATGACACAGACTATTTTTCGGTTACGCTTGGTACACCTTTTAATTTTTGGCCTGTCCCTGCTGGCAGCCCCCCTCGCCAGGGCCGTGGATAACGACACCCAGGCAGAAAAGCCCTTGGTATTAGGTCTGCTACCCTCCGAGAGTGCGGTCAGCAAGTTCAAACACTATGCCCCCCTGCGCGACTATTTGAGTCAACACCTGCATCGCAAGGTGATTTTGGAGACCGCACGCGATTTTCCCGAGTTTTTGAAACGCAGTATAGACCGACGCTATGACCTGCTGGAGACCGCCCCCCACTTTGTGTCGGCAACCCTCGACTCGAAAAAATACGAGGTCTTGGCCACCCTCGCACAGCCCCTCGCCGCCACAATTGTGGTGGGTACCGACAGCGTTATAAATGGCCTACCCGACCTGAAGCGACACACTGTCGCCACCCCAGGCCCTAACGCCCTGGTGACAAGGCTGGGGCGGGACCTGATCGCAGAGCAAGGGCTGACGGGAACTGACAGCCCAATATTCAAGCCCTACAAGACCCACAACGCCGCCTACGAGGCGGTCTTGGGTAAACAGGCCGACGCCGCCATCATCGCCAGCAACCAATACATCAAGGCGATGCATAACCACCTGCCACTCAGGGCAGTTGCCCAGGGCAAGGAGCTACCAAACATGTCCATACTCGCGGCGCTAGACCTGCCCCTGTCACTGCGACGGGAGATACAGGAAACCCTGCTGCATATGCAAAATTCTTCTGAGGGTAAGGCATCATTGCAGCAAATGTCCTATCCGGGTTACCGCGCCTCCAGCGCCAGTGAATACGAGCCACTGCGCCGTTACAGCAAATAGGCTCAGGTCGCGGAAATATCCAAATGCGCATACGCCTCTCCACCAAGCTGATCCTCGGCATTGTCGCCATTGAGGCCGCCATGCTGGCCCTGTTGGTCTGGAATAGCACCCGTATCATCGAGGACAGCCATACCGTATTAATGGAACGTGGGCTGGATCAAGAGGTTGAGTTATTGGCTAACGCCCTCGCGCCAGGACTGGCGGCACAGGACAATGCCCTCATCAAAGATACCCTCTCACTGTTGCGAAAGAACGAGGGCTATCTCTACGCCTCCGTTGCCGACTACACCGGCACACACCTTGCGGAATATCACTCCTTCATCGAATCAAACTCTGGGAACGACCCGGTCGATCACCACCTTCACCCTTCACTGGGTGATCAAACAGTAACCCTCAACAAAGATATCATGCTCTCGGGGCAATTATTGGGACAGCTGCACGTGGATTATTCACTCGCCTATGTCCACGCCATCACCGGTGAGGCGCGCAATCAGGACTTGCTGATTTCAGGCCTGGCGCTCGCCACATCGATCATTGCGACGGTCCTGTTTGCCACCTACCTGACCAAGCGCCTGGCCAAACTCCAGGCCGGGGCCACGGCCCTGGCCATGGGTAATCTGCAATACCGGATCGACGTCAGTGGCTCGGATGAGCTCACTGATGTAGCGACCCAGTTCAACGACATGGCCATTACCCTTGACCATGCCCATGCCGAGCTACGCGAGAAAAATCACCAACTCCTGGTCGAGACCGCCCACCTGCAAACACTACTCGATGGTGTCGATGCGGTAGTGCTGGAGGCCGATCCCGAGACCGGCCAATTCAACTATGTCAGCAATGAGGCCAGTCAATTGCTCGGGTTCACCGCTAGCGAGTGGAGCGAAAAGGAATTCTGGTTTAGACATACCCACATCGATGACATCGCAGGTCTCAAAAAGATTCTGCAAAATACCTCGGTAGTGAATGGGACCTCCTATACCCTCGATTACCGCATGCGACACAAAAACGGCCACTATCTCTGGGTCCGTAGTATCAACACGGTGGTAAAAGAAGAGGATACAAAACCCATCATCCGTGGACTCATCCTTGATATCACCGAAGAGAAAAAGGCCGAGGAGCGCATTATCTATCTGGCCGACCACGATGCCCTCACCGGTCTGATCAATCGCCGTCGCTTCCAGGAAGAACTGGATCACGTGATGGCCATGACCAAACGCTATGGATATGAAGGTGCCGTACTCTTTATCGACCTTGACCAATTCAAATACATCAACGATACGCTTGGCCATCATGGCGGCGATAACTACCTCATTACCATCTCACAGTGTATCGCCAGTACCATCCGTGAGACCGATATACTGGGGCGTCTCGGTGGCGATGAGTTTGGTGTCATCCTGCCGCGCGCAACAGAGGAAGAGATACTCACCGTTACCCACAAGATACTCAAGGCGCTCAACGAACACGTACAATTCGCACAAGACCTCAGATTACAGACCAGCGCCAGTATCGGTATCGCCATCTACCCCCGCCATAGCAGTAGCGTCGATGACCTGCTGGCCAAGGCCGATACCGCCATGTATGTCGCCAAGGGGCGTGGGCGCAATGGCTACAACGTCTATGACGACAGTGAGCAACAGATCTTGCTCATGCGGCATAAGATCCAGTGGGAAGATCGCATCCGCAAGGCCTTAGAGGAAGACCATTTCCGCCTGTTCTTTCAACCGATCATTGACGTCCAAACAGAGGAGATTCAACACTACGAGGCCCTCATTCGCATGATCGATAGCGAGACGGGCGAGGTCATCCCCCCAGGGGCATTTCTGGAGACAGCGGAACGCTTTGGTCTCATCCGCGAGATCGATATGTGGGTGGTCGAAAACGCCCTCAAACAATTGGTAGCCAATCAACAGCACTCACCACAGATCGGCTACGGTATCAACATATCTGGCGTCAACATGGGAGACAGTTTATTTCTGGAACACATCAAGACGTGCATACGGCGATATCAACCAAATACGGCGGGTATTATCTTCGAGCTTACCGAGACCGCAGCCATGGACAACATCAACAAGGCGCGGCAATTTGTCGAGGAATTAAAGGCTATCGGTTGTCGTTTCTCGCTGGATGACTTTGGCGTGGGCTTCTCATCGTTGCACTATCTCCGCAACTTGCCGATCGACTTCATCAAGATCGATGGTTCCTTCATCCGTCACCTTAGCGGTGACAAGGCCGATCAGCTCATGGTCAAGGCCATCTGTACTATCGCCCGTGGGCTCGGTATTCAAACCGTGGCCGAGTGCATCGAGGACAAAGCCACCCTGGATCTGTTGAAGGAACTGGACGTTGACCTGGGGCAGGGCTTCTACATCGGCAAACCCGCCGCAAGGGTTCTGAGTATCACCCAGCAACAGGCCAGCACACCCTGAATTTAAGCCCAGGATGCACGAGCCTACAGGGATATTAGCCCTCACGACGCGGACCTTTGCGATGGGCTGTCTTCGGCTTGTCGGAGCGGCGTTTCGGACTATCCATCCCGGCATCACGTGATTTCGTAAAGACCTTGGCCTCAGACTTTTTCGGACCAGGCTTACCATCCTTCTTGAACGGCTTTTTAAATTCACGCTTGACCGGCAACGGCTCATCGACGGGATGGAGATTGAGCTGGCGATTGCAGATCCAGACCTTCTTCAGGTGATCGTAAATGTCCTTGGGCATACCCTCGGGCAGGTCCACGGTACTGTAATCATCATAAAGCTTGATGTGACCGATATCGCCGCTATCAATACCCCCCTCATTGGCGATCGCACCAACGATGTTCTTGGGCAACACCCCATGCTCACGACCCACCTCAAGGCGATAACGCACCATACCCGCCTCTTGTGGGCGATCACGCTCTTCACGCGGTGCGCGCTCCGGGCGTGAATCACGCTCAAATCGTGGTGGGCGTTCACCGCGTGCGGGACGCTCACTACGATCCGGGCGACCCCGCGAGAGTTCAAGCTGTGGCCGCTCTTCACGTACGGGTTTCTCAGGTTTCTCCGGGATCAGCGGGCGTTCACGCTGCACCAGATAGGCCAGTGCAGCGGCGATCTCCGCCTGTCCTACATTGTGTTCGCTCTGATAGGTCTCAATGATATTTTCAAAAAAGACCAGGTCTTGTGACTCCAGCGTATCAGAGATGAGCTGCTTGAATTGCATCACGCGCTTGTCGGCGATGGCCTCCTGGCTCGGCAATTGAATCGCCTCGATACGCTGACCGGTGGCCTTCTCAATCGCCGCCAACATGCGGCGTTCACGCGGTGCCACAAATAAGATGGCATCACCCTTACGCCCGGCGCGCCCGGTGCGACCGATACGGTGCACATAGGCCTCGGTGTCATAGGGGATGTCGTAGTTGATAACGTGACTAATACGTTCTACGTCCAAACCACGCGCCGCCACGTCGGTGGCGATTACGATATCGAGCGACCCCTTCTTCAGGCGATCGACGGTCTTCTCGCGCAGCTGTTGATTCATATCACCATTGAGCGCCGCCGCAGAGTAACCGCGGGCCTCCAGCTTTTCGGCCAACTCCACCGTAGCGTTCTTGGTACGGACGAAGATGAGCATACCGTCAAATTCTTCCACCTCCAGCATACGGGTGAGTGCATCCAACTTATGTGTACCACTCACCTGCCAGTAGCGTTGGGTAATGGCCGCCACCGTGGTGGTCTTGGAGAGTATCTTGATCTCGACGGGCTCGCGTAAATGAGTGCGTGCCACGCGGCGGATGACATCGGGCATGGTGGCAGAGAACAGCGCGACCTGCTTTTCGGCCGGGGTGTGTTTGAGGATCTCTTCCACATCGTCGATGAAGCCCATGCGCAACATCTCATCGGCCTCGTCCAGTACCAGGGCCGCGAGTTGATTCAGTTGCAAGGTGCCACGGCGCAGATGGTCCTGCACACGACCCGGCGTGCCCACCACCACGTGCACACCACGACGCAATTGCCGCAACTGCACATCCATACCCTGACCACCATAGACCGGCAGGATATGAAAGCCCTTGAGGTGACGCGCATAGGTCTGCATGGCCTCGGCCACCTGAATGGCCAGCTCACGCGTAGGGGTCAACACGAGGATCTGTGGGTGCGCCTTGGAGAGGTCGAGACGACTCAGCAGGGGCAGGGCAAAGGCGGCCGTCTTGCCGGTGCCGGTCTGCGCCATGCCCAGCAGGTCACGCCCCTCCAATAATGGGGGGATACTCTCGGCCTGAATGGGTGAGGGGGTCTCATAACCCACCTCTTCCACCGCCTGTAATATGGGCGCAGATAAGGCGAGATCGGAAAAACGGATAATACTTTGCTCTGACATGCCGGGACCTTTCGGGAAGTACTCAGGCGAAATGGGGAACAGGTCGGCCCGAGCAAATGGATAAACTGGAAGGCTATTATAGTCTATCCCAGCCATAAAATGCGGGCCCCGCCCGGTGATTGCCATGAAATAGTGCAAATTCATCCGGTCAGGGAATAATCGTCACGTTCTGGCAACAATGCTGGCCCAGGCTTGACTCGGCGCGTTGGCGCCCGAATGCCCCTTGCCGAGCTGGAAATGCCACGCAAGAGTTCCACAATCCATTTGCTGAACCTTTAGCTCGCCCTATAATCAAACCCGGCAAACCCGGAACACTCAAGATGATCAAGACCCTCAAGGAAAGCATCCAACGCCAACGTCATGAACTCGAGGCGACCCTGTCTGAACCACTCGGTCGCATCGCGAGTGAGTGTGCGTCGGTCTGGCCAGAGCGCGAAAAACTCGATGAGGTCCTGAATCGCCACCTGAAAGAGGTCCCTTACTGCACCTTCCTCTACGCCCTCGATACACATGGTATTCAAATCAGTGACAACATCGCCCTCACCGGCCTGTTACCTGAGCACTTCGGGCGGGATCGTTCCAGCCGCCCTTATATGAAAGAGGCCGTGCCAGCAAGTGGCTTTCTACTCTCTGACGCCTATATCAGTCTGCGCGTCTCACGCCCCTCGCTCACGGCACTCCAATTGGTGCGCCACGATGGCAACGCCGTCGGCTTTGTCGGTGCCGACTTCGACCTGCGCAATCTACCGGTCACCGCCGATCTCTACGAGGAGCCAACCAAGTGGCGTCAGATTAAGGGTGATGCCGCCATCCGCAGCAATATTTTTTTACAGACCCGTGTCGAGAGTCCGCTCGATCGCAACATCGATCAGGCCAATTCGATTCTGGAAGAACTCTTTGTCGATCGAGGCATGTTTCAGGGTGTGTTTCACTATTCCAGCAGCCGTGCCACCATCTGGTTCTTCGATGACCCCTATCGTTACCGCATCCTTACTCACGAGGAATTGACCGACCCGGATATCTGCCTGGCCTATCGGGTGCAACCCTATCCGGACAATGCCATTATCCCGTCCGGTGCAATCTATGAGATCCTCGACAACATGAAGCAGTTGCGCTTTGCTGACGAGAATATCTATCTGCGTTCGTCTTCAATCAATATCTTCAACGGCCTGATAAGCCTCACCTTCTCCTGTGATGGTTCGCACTATATGACCTACAAGGAGTTCATCGACAAGAACGTCAACTTCTGGCTGGGTAGCGTCGCCTAAACTCTCAAGCCGTCCCGTACAGACGTCCACCCACCTTTTTATTGGTGGTGAGCGCCCCTATTAAATGCTACAGTGGCGCGCACTGTTCTGGCCCAGCACCTACCCAAAACGGCCTGTAACTGGTCGTTTATAACGACCCTTGACCACAATTGGCACGAAGCCCGGCGGCAAGAACCACTAATTAAAGTTTCATGCGCGTGCCTGGCCCATGCGCCATCGTGTACATGACCCAAATGCAGTGCCCGTCAACAGCGGGTCAAGACAACAGGATTTCGGCAACGACACTGCCGAGTCACTACTCTGGAGGACCACCCTATGAAAAAGATGTTCGTTGGCAATCTACCACCGGAGGCCACCGAAGATACGGTGCGTGAATTGTTTACCCAGTTTGGTACCGTGCGCTCACTCAGCATTGCCACCGATGTCTTCAGCGGTAAGTGCAAGGGCTTTGCCTCGGTAGAAATGGAGGGCCACGAGGCACGTGCCGCCATCGCCGGGCTCGATAATAAATTTATGGGCAGCAAGAATCTGCGTGTGCGCTTTGATGAACCCAAAACTCGGGGCGGCAGCGGCGGTCGCCGTTTCCGCTAAACACTACGCGGGCAGGGACTGATTCTCCTGCCCGCGCTACCATCTGTTGATCGTAAAATCTTCCCATTCAAAAACTATCGTTTGCCAGGTCATTCACTAACAAGGTTCAAACCATCGTGCATATCTGGGTCGATGCCGACGCCTGTCCTAAGGTGGTTAAGGAAATCCTCTATCGCGCCGCCGAACGGGTCCAGCTACCGCTGTCACTGGTCGCCAATCAAACCCTCGTGGTACCACCTTCCCGTTATATCAAGTCGATTCGGGTCGAGGGCGGCTTTGACGTCGCGGATAAATATATCGAGGCACAGGTACAGCCCGGTGACCTGGTGATCACCGCCGACATCCCCCTCGCCGCCGAGGTCCTGGCAAAGGGCGCCATCGCACTCAATCCACGCGGCGAACGCTATTCTGAAAACACCATCCGACAAAAACTCACCCTGCGTGACTTCATGGATGAAATGCGCGGCAGTGGAGTGATGTCGGGCGGCCCCCCGCCCTTGAATCAGGCAGATCGGCGTCGCTTCGCCAATGAACTCGATAAAATACTGGCAAGTATCACTTGAGCCAGGCCCGAACATTCACAAAGACTTTTTGCAAATAATTAAAACGCGTGTCTAAAAATAAAATGCCAGATTGATCGCCCCATAGGGCGCATCGCGGGGCTGGGTGGTGAACTCATGGGTGCGAATCAACTCGCTGAATGCCACACGCATACGATTGAGGTGAAAGACGATACCAAACTGTAAGTCACCCACCACGGGCTCTTTCTCAACCCGTTGACTCCCCACCAGGGTGTTACCATCCAGAAAGATATTCCGAATCATCAAGCGTGTCTCATGCCCGGCGTAGAGATACCAGTTAGGTTTTGGGTCCGGTGCAAAATAGGTACTACCCGCAAAGCCCGGCTGAATCGCGGGGGGACCAATATCACGCCGCAGACCGTGACCCCAACGAAACATCACACCACCGCCCACATAGGTATAGACATTACCAACCGCTACCACCGCATGCGGACTGACCTCAAATTCATACCCTTTATGCTCGGGTTCAAACAGGCGCCACTTGTGCACATAGTTCAGACCCAGCGCCGCCTCATCACTCAATTGATTTGACCAACCCTGAGGTTGATGCACATTGACCAGCGTGTGCAAAAAACGTTGCATGGCCTCACCACCGGCACTGGGGCCGACCATGCCGACCGATATACCCACCATGCTGACGTGATAATAGTCAGGGGAGATGATTGCCTGGGTAAAGGCCGAGATATCGACATGCAGCCAACCCGCGTAGGGGCGATCGCCTGGGATCACGGTTGGAATCGTGATATCCGAAGGGGTAAAGAGTTCCTGGCTCAGGGTGTAGGTAACGTTCGACAACTCTCCCGGCTCGTAGAAAGGCGTCATCCGCGAGAGCCGCTGCAACCACTCCGGCACGGGCTTCTTGCTGACGTAGTCGAGTTTGAGACCGTGGGTATATTCACCATCATTTGTCCCCGCCAGGCCATCATTCTCAAACTGAATACTCCAGAACCCGGTTGGATTTTCTTCGACGCCGGAAGGCGACTCTTCCGCACTGACTGTTGTGAACACCAACAGACAAACTGCAAACACAGATAGTTGATGCCACGCACGTTTCATAGGAATACTATACACTCGTCTCACCACGGAATGACAGACATCGCCAGTAATTGTAGATGAGCCTATAAAGCAACGCTCTGAATGAAGACTTTGACTGGATAGTCGATTTTTACGCTTTTCACACATCAAACCGGAAAATCGTAAACCGGAGTTGCAGTAAGCAACTATGGTAAAACTACTCTATCACCGTATCGATCAACCGCTGTGTCAAATGCAATCTGACCTCGGGTTCCTCGGTCAGGGCATGGAAGAGGTGATGTGGGCCAGTGGCTTCGCTAATCTTCCGCTCCACATTATCCCGCACCTCACAATAGAACTCGATGATGCGGCGGTCAAAATGCTGCAATGCTTGTGAAAGCGGGTCCTTGCGTTGACGCGACAGGATCACCTCGATGCCGTCTTGATAGACATCGCCCAGACAGATATGGACGGCGTTGAAGAGTGTGACCCAACCGTTGAACCAGAACATCATGTCGATATCGAAGGACTCACCTGGTGGTATTCGACCTTCCAATACCTCGTGTAATAGATCTTTTTCTTTCACCGTCTCCCATTCATCGAGGAGTGCGGCACGGCCATAACCGTCGATGGTTGAGCTGGTGAGGAGAATTGGCGCATCGGGATATTTGACCAGGATAAAGCTGGCATCTTTCAGCACCGTCCCGGGGGCGTCGGGCGCGAGGGGGTTGCGCTTCTGCCGTGGCGATGGAGTGGCGCTCAATACCTGTAGCGTATGACCCCGTCTGGCCAATTCATTGGTCAGGCGCGCAAACACGCCCTTGTGTAACACGTCCATGGAGAAATTCAGGCTGGTCTGTTTGTGCAGCAGTGCAAGTTGAATCTGCGCGGCGTAGCGTGGGTAGGCCTCAACGATGTTGGCGATCTTGGCCACCGGGATGCGCTCGGCCAGCCGCCCCTTCTTATCGACATAGACCTCCTGATGGAACTCATCAAAGCTGATCTGCAACAGAACGCGTGCCGTTACCCACTTTCGTGGGCGTGAGTCGATGGCCTCAGCCATAGCGCCCAAGACACTGTTCGCCAGCTCCGGCGTATCGGCAAAATCACCATTCAGGAGGATGGCGAAATTTTTGACATGCCGCATACGGCGAATGGCATCGTAGAAATAATTCATCTGTTTGGTGAGGTCGCCACCGGTAAACAACACGCTGTCGGTATGTGCATCGACCATTTCATAGATCAACCCTGGCTGTTCGTGTTTGGGCCTGGGTGGACGCCAGGTAAACATGCAGTGCCGGCAGGTCTGCGGACAGCCCATGGCGGGGATGATGCCGAGCTTGCTGTAGGGTGTTGCTGTGCATGTATCCTTTGGTTCAGGCAATGCATCCACCAAGGCCAGACGCGCCAGGTCTTCGGCACCCAACATCCCCTCATAACGTTGGCGTTCCTCACGCCCAACCTGTTTGAAATCCACCATGTAGGTCTTGCTGAAGAGCCCAAAGCCCTGCCAGACGAAGAGGATGTCGGCAGCCAATACCTGTGGGTCATTGTGCTGAGCAGCGACGAGGCGGAGTAATTGCTCACGCTGCAATGGCCCCTCGGCCGTGCTCAGCCAGTGCTGGATATAGCCCTGCACAAACTCTTCAGCACTCGCCGACAGCAACAGGTCCATGAGAAAACCAAACTTGGGGCCACGAAAGCTTGCCAACACCTGTTCGCGATAATTCTGGTGCACATGGTAGTCGAGCCAGTGCCAGGCATAGAGATAACTCATGAGGAAGCTGAGGTCATCGGCATCGGTGCGCTCAACCAGCATCGCCCGCATGGCGCCACTGGTAAGGCGATTCACTTCATGCTTGAAGCGCTGGCGCATGCCAGACAGGAATATCTCCAGCAGGTCATGCTGTGTTATATCCTGAGTAATCCTGGAATTGCTTACGGCCATGGTTGATCCGGGGACAATTATACTCATTCAAATAATTCTATAAGGGTAACCTGTTATCCCCTCACTGCGGCAGGAGAGGAAACCCGATGTCTGAATCTACTCGATTTACGCCTGCGCGTGAATGACGAAAGATGTTTATCCAGTGCATAACAGGATATGTCCCCGACTCTGCGCCATATCCTGATTATACGGCTGACTTTGCGTGAAACATCCATGCAATCAACAGGTCCTTTCGCAGGACCGGGTAAAATTCCCGTGACGCAATCAACCGACAAACCCCATCTTCTTATGGCTGCCATCACAGAAGGGCTTTTTGGCCGAGTGGCCACAGCGACATAGCGCTGCACGCATGCGGGTGGTGACCGACTCGCCGCTGCGGCTGAAGATCGTCACTGGCCCGCTCACACTCAACATCGCATTCGCTTTTACAGTAATGACCAGCTCACCCGATTGCCCCGCGATCGACTCTTCACGCTCATCAATAAATTCCTGCCCGGCCGAAAAACCAATACGCTTATGGCTGGCGTCACAGAAGGGTTTGTTGTTGGAGGCCCCACAGCGACACAGCGCGACCTCTACGTCTCGACGGATGAGCTTGGCCTCCGCGTCTTGCACCACCACCGCGGTATCACTACCGCAGATTAACGGGCCGTCCGGGCGCGCCATCACTGTATTACCGGAATACGCTGGTTTCTCGCTCATAGCTCACACCACCCCATGGAACATAAAGCGCAACAGAACATCGCCTTAATCCAGCCGCTTACGAAAACGCAGGAGTGCAAGACTCATCGTCATCACGGCAAAGGCAGCCAAGGCCCATAACTCCTGGCTGAGTTGGAACACCTCCGCCCCGCGCAATACAATGCCACGAATGATACGCACGAAGTGGGTCATGGGCAGGATCTCGGCGATATATTGCGCGGGCTTTGGCATCCCATCGAAGGGAAACATAAATCCAGAAAGCAGGATCGACGGGAGGAAAAAAATGAATGTCATTTGCATGGCCTGAAACTGCGTCTTGGCCAGGGTGGATAACAACAAGCCCAGGGTTAGATTGGCGGCAATAAAGATAAGCGAGGCGAAATAGATATCAAACAGGGTGCCGTTAATCGGCACAGAAAAGACGAATACCCCCAGCAGCAAAATGATCGTGACCTGCAACAGTCCGATGACAATATAGGGGATGATCTTGCCCAGCATCAATTCAAAGGTCGTCACCGGGGTATTGATTAACAACTCCAGATTGCCACGCTCGCGCTCGCGCACGATGGCCACGGCGGTGAACAGCACCATCGTCATGGTGAGGATCACACCGATCAGTGCCGGGACGATATTCACGGCCGAGCGCCGCTCAGGATTATAATGAGTGCGCACCTCAATAAAAGACAGCGGGTGTGGCATTTGCCTGGCCGTGTCATAGCGTATATCGAGTTGTGCTAGCTGACGTGCGGCACCCAGGACCACCGGGTCTGAACCGTCGACCAATAATTGCGCCGCCGCGCGTGTGCCCTGCGCCACGCGTCGATCAAAGTCGTTGGGGATATACAACCCCATGACGACTCTTCCCGCCTTCAACCAGGACTCAAGTTGTTCGGCGGAGTCCGCGCGCATCACCACGTCCATCACCTGGGTGGCCTCCGCATTCGTCACGAGCTGACGCGATAGCGAGGTATTCGAGAGATCTGCCACGGCACCGCGCAGGTGACGCACGTCGGTATTGATGGCATAACCAAATAACATGATCTGTAAAAACGGGATGCCCACAATGAGGCCCAGCGTGAGGCGATCACGCCGTAGCTGTAATACCTCCTTGCTGATGATGGCATACAGCCGTGAATAACACTTCATGCCAGCACCCCTGCATATCCACCCTGGGTAGCAACGACAAATACGTCCTCAAGATTGGGGTGTGTCAGGGTGATCTCCACATCACCCTCCAGAGTTTGCAAGAGGCCTTGCAGATACTCCACCGGATTTTTGATCGAGTGTGCCACCAGTACGCGCATCAAGGCACCGAGCTGGGCAACACTAAGGATTCCGGATTGTGCAGATAATAATGAATTCACCTGGGCGGGTGACTTCGCACCGATCTCAACCACTGAGACACCAATCCGCTTTTCCAGATCGAGCGGCGTGCCATTGGCGACGACGACGCCATGATTGAGGATGGCGAGGTTGTGACACCGCTCGGCCTCATCCATGTAGTGCGTCGAGACCAGGATGGTCGTACCCTCACTCGCCAGCTGAAACAAGATCGCCCAGAAATCACGTCGGCTCTGCGGGTCAACCGCGCTGGTCGGTTCATCCAGTAACAACAACTCAGGTCTATGCAGCGTTGCGGCTGCCAGTGACAGACGTTGTCGCTGACCACCGCTCAAGGTACCGGCACGCTGCTGCATAAGATCGCGCAACTCATATCTTTCCAAAGCGCTTTCGATACTCTCCCTGGCCTCACGATGTGGCACACAATAGACTGAAGCGATGAAGCGCAGGTTCTCAATCGTGGTCAGGTCTTCATAGAGTGAGAAGCGTTGTGTCATGTAGCCAATCTTGTGGCGTAGGGTACTTACCTGACCTGGGATGTTGTAACCCAACACGGTGGCATCTCCCTCGCTAGGAGTCAGTAGCCCACAGAGCATACGGATGGTGGTGGATTTACCTGAGCCATTGGGACCGAGAAAACCATAGATCTGTGCGCGAGGTACGTGCAGGCTGACGTGATCGACCGCGGTGAGGCTGCCAAAACGGCGCGTCAGATTGTGCGCGACAATGGCGAACTCCTGACTCATGGCACCAGGTTGTCACCCGCCCCACTCAGAAAAATAACTGATAGCGGTAATCCCGCAGGCAGGTCTTTTGTCTCGCCGACGAGGTCAACCTTGGCAAGGTAACTGAGGCGGCCACGGTCATGCTCGGTCAGGGCAAAGTAGGGAGTAAACGAGGGTTCATTGGAGACACTTCGAACCACGCCGGCGTACTCCTTGTCGGCACCATCCAGCAGTACGCGCGCCTTGACGCCGGGGTTGATCATGATGCGTAACGCCTCGGGGATGAAGACCTTGGCATAGGGGTGCTCGCCTGCCAGCATTACCGCAATGACATTCCCCGTCGGCGCTCGCTCACCAATCTTGTAGGGCAAGGCATCGACGCGCCCCTGCACCGGCGCCCGTATCGACAGACGGTCCAATACGACCTCCAACTCACGCACCTGACCCTCGGCACGGGCGAGGGCCTGTTCGGCCTGATTGAGTTGGTCCTTGGTACTCCCGTGGAGTAGCGCCTCCAATACTGCATGGGCAGCATCACGCTCGGCACGCGCACCATCGCGCGCGGAGGCAGCCTCATCACGGTTGTTCGCGCTGAGGAGCTTCTTCTCATATAAGGTCTCTACGCGTTGCAACTCTCGCTCACGCGCCTCCAGTACCTTTTCGGCACCCGCAAGACGTGCCCTCGCCTCGTTAAGCCGCTCGGGCCGAGTCCCATGTCGGAACTCGGCCAACACCGCCGCCGCCTGGGCCCGTCCCGCATGGGCCTGATCAACCTGGGCCTGCACCCGTTGGGTATTCAATTGAACCAACAACTGCCCGGCCTGCACCAAGTCACCCTCCTTGACGGCAATCTGTGCAATGGGTTCACTCGCCTCGGCAACAAGTTCGATGCGATCCCACTCCAGGGTACCAACGACGTGGTCGGCCCCATTCCTGGAGCAACCCACCAGGAGCAGCAGGGAGAGACTGAAGAGATAGAGGTAACGAGGTGATATTGCCATGCGTATCCCTTGAAGCGGCCAGGGTTACTGAAACAGAAAAATACTATACCCCTCGTCAGCGACGCTGTCATCCACGTCGCATGAACAAGGGGTAAAGGTTTATGAAGGCCTTAGTGTATGAACTGCTTGAGGAGGTCCTGCGCCTTATCCTGGAGCTGCTGTTGCACTTGCTTCTGCTGCTTGGCGATATCCGCCTCGTATTGCTTGCGCTGTGACTCAATCTGCTGGCGTTGTTGATCAACCTGTTTCTGAACCGCCGCCAGTTGCGTCTCAACACCCTTACGCAGGGTCTCGATCTGCTGTCGTGCCTGCTCGATCTGTGCCTCGGTCGCCTTCTTAATCTCGGTGTCCAGCGCCTGACGATAGTGTTCCATGCGCTTGTCCATGGCGACCTGAACCTCGCGCTTAAGCTTTTGATCGATGTCAGAGGTGAGATTAAATTTAGGCTGACCCAGGGTCCCCTCCAGCCGGGCATCGATATTGAAGTCGTGCATAGTGTTAAATGCGCTGACGAGTATCTGCTGGAATTCGCCATCACTTGCCTTGTTATCGTAGGCAATATCCTGCAGGTGCATGTTCATGCTGCCATCCAACTGCCCGCTACGCTGAGCCAGCTTAATCACGGTGTCGCTCCGCGCCGACTTCATCTTGAGCGTGAGTGAGGGGTCGTCGCTGAGGCTGGTCTCACTGACGTGATAATTGATAAAGCTGAGATTCATGACATCCACTGATTTGGCCGCATCAATATGATTGAAGCTACCGGTGAGGTCGAGGGCCTCCATGCGCGACATATTGCGCCCATGAAAGACAAAGGTCAGGGGCCGATGAATCACCTCGGGTTGGTGGGTCACATCAATGATCTCGCCATTGAATTTGCCGGCCTGAGTCGTCACCGAGGCGCGAATGCGGCTGATCAGAAAATCCGGTGTCGGCTGGAACTCACGGAACTTCACGTTAATTCCCTTGAGTCGCTCACGCTTGGGCTCGTTAGTCTTCGCCTTGCTTATATAGGGCGCCAGTTTTTCATACCAGACCAGGCCCTGTTGCAACCACTCCCTGGATTTTGGACCAAACAACATGCCACTCAGGTTGCCCACGCCCTTGGTGTCGGGGGTGTATTTTTGTTGCAGGTGCTTTTGATCCTCACCCGGGGCCTTGAGCAAGGCGTGATACTGCTGGTCCAGGGACTTGAGGTCCTGCCCAACCTGATCTCGCGCGTGTTGTATGGCATCCAAATCACCCTGAATGTCTTTGATCAGGCTTTGGAGGTCTTTGATCGCCTCGGCAACTTTACGCAGGTCGTGGGTATCGGTCTTCTGAATCTGCTGGTAGCGTGCCTGATGCGAGTCAAGGCGAGCCTGGGTCGGGATACTCGCCTGAAGTTTGTCCCAGTTGCCCTGCGCCAGGGTGATACTCTTTTGCAACTCATCGGAAAGAATTTGCGTCTTCAACTTCTCCTGCGCCAGCACCGTGGCCGGACTGGGCAGCTCAATACCCGGCAGATTAAAACCACCCGCATCGGACTTGGGCTCTGGCTTCTTCTCTTCCTTCTTCGGTAGGGCACCGGAGGTCTTGCGCGGGGTATCAAAGCTCACCTCATCCATGAGCATATCCTGGATAATGACCTTGCCGAGCAGGAGGCGTCCCAGGTCCATACCAAACTGGACACGATCGATATCGACCATGTTCTGCATGGGAGAGTCCGGGTTTGTGACCTGGAGTCCACGGATAGTGATTCCGAGTGGCACAAAATGCACCGCCACACTGCGGGTATCCACACGCGCACCCACCATGTCGCTCCCGGTGGATTCGATTATCTTCCGCACCACGTTATCCGCATAGAAATAGAAAAAGACCAGTAACAGCGCCGTGACAACGACAAAGGGGATCAGACCAGACCAACGTATCCATTTTTTCATTGTGAATTATCCATCACTACCAATACGGGAGAACAACCGGCCAAATCTGAGCAGGTTCTGTGCACGACCAGTGGCCGCAGCAAAGCGCTTTTGTATGTGCTTGCGATAGAGTTCAACCAGCACACGCATCAGGAAGAATGTCGGCACCAGCGCCACCACACTCACTGCGAGGCTACCGAGGACAATGGTGTTATTGAAGCGGGTTAAACGCCAGAAGCTGGAGTTATACATACCCGTCCACATCTCACTCAAGGAAGGGAGCTGGAGGAGATACAGACCTACAGAATGAAACAGTGGGTCGAGCATATAGGCCAGCAGCGTAAAGCTACCCAGGCCAAACATGAAGGCCGAAATGTTTGCCCGCAATACCATCACCAGCAACAAAACAACCAGATTATGCAGACTCATGAGTGGCGTGAGGCCTGCCACCATGGCAAGGGTCAGGCCCAGACTCAGATGAAACGGGTCCTGGTCTGAATTGAGTAATCGGAATATCTTAAAGAAGGGATCCCACATAGTCTTAATATCTCTAATTTAGTAATGCATTGGCAACATTTCTACAAGGAGTAACTATAGACAACAATATCGATAAACAAAACGTATTTCGCCAAGTGTCATGTAAAAATCAATATACCGACACGCCAAACAAATATGGATGTAGCAGGACAAGGACAAGATAGGCCACGACCCCGGCAAGTACCGGCTTGACCTCGGCTCGCCAAGGTAGCGTCTGCGGCTGAAGTTTCGCTCCACGTAAATTAGCGGAGGCCATCCCCAACAAACCATAGACTGCCAGCCCACCAAACAGGATGATCGAGGACTTATCGCCATTGGCAAAGAGGTGTGCCACCCCCCACAGCACCAACCCCCACAACATAGGGTGACGGGTATAGTGCTTGATATTGGTTGGCATGTGTGAGGCCGCAAACAGGGTTAGCGAGATCAACATGAGGACGGCGGTCACGAGATGCCCCCACTTGGGTGGGTGATAGATATCCAGCATCTCAGAGTGCTTAAAGCCTACCACCATCAGGCCGATGCTGCCAAAAGAGGCTAACGCTACCAGCGCCTGGTAGAGTTTCTCGCCAATGAGTCGAATGATGCCCGCACGCAGGCCAACAAAGGTAGGTAACAGGTGTACGCCCGCAAAGATCAGGACCCCCAGAATAAGATATTTCATGATTGCTCCCCTGATTTCATTTTTAAATCAAGATAAGGCCAGAACACATCGGAAGGCAAATTAAATTTGCCTTACTCATTCAGAATGATACTTCTGCCGTAATGGTAAGCCGTTGATGCCCACGAGGATGCTGTAGACTCAGTGTAGTCGCATGCAACATGAGTCGCGCGGCCTTTCCCAAAGTCATCGCGTCGGCATATAGCCTGTCACCTAATATCGGATGACCCAGGCACTGCATGTGTACCCGCAATTGGTGCGAACGACCGGTGACCGGCTCCAGCAAAACGCGTGAGATATTAGCCTCTGCGTTATAGTCCAGGACCTGATAGCGTGTCAGAGAGGGTTTTCCATTTTCGGAATCGACCATCTGCCTGGGCCGGTTAGGCCAATCCGCAATGAGTGGCAGATCAACCTCTCCACGGGGTGACCGCAGTCGTCCGGTCACCAGTGCATGATATTGCTTTGTTATAGCCCGAGCCTGAAACATTTGGCTGAGCTGGCTTTGAGCCCACTTACCGTGCGCCATCAACATCACGCCCGAGGTATCCATGTCGAGGCGGTGCACCACCAGGGCATCGGGGTAAACGGCCTGGACTCGAAGGGAGAGACAGTCTTGCATGGACTCACCACGCCCAGGTACCGCGAGCAGGCCACTGGGCTTATTGAAGGCCAGCAGATCGTCATCGTTATATAGACATTCCAGTTCAAACATGTCGAGGGGGCTTGTCGCGTGGGGCACTAGATGAAGTTTATTGTTAAACCGGAATCAATCAATACGCTAAAGCCAAATTTCTAAGGCCAGTGCTTAGGCACTATAGCGCTGCTCGATCTTACTGTAGATAACATGCAGCAAAGTTTGATAGTTGACGGGTTTTTCTACCAATGCATCCATGCCTGCGCTCAGGTAACCGACCCGTTCATTGTTCATGACGCTCGCCGTCATGCCGATAACCGGGGCATTCGTTAGCTCACGCGCCTTAATGACCCGGGTTGCATTGACACCATCCATCACCGGCATATGAACATCCATCAGGATGGCGTCGAATGTATTATGTTCGAGTTGCGTGATCGCCTCCTCGCCATTCTCAGCCACCACCACATCGTGTCCCGATTTATTCAGGAGGGTCATGACCGCCAGGCGGCTAATCGCATCATCATCCACTAATAATATGCGAAGCCTACCGTGAGGTAACTCTTGTGGCAGATCCTCTACCACCACCTCCCCCTGTTCGGTGTAGGGCAGTGTCACATCCACAATAAAGCAACTCCCCTTATCCAGCTCCGATTCTACTCTCAAGGTACCCTGCATTGCCTCAATGATACTCATAGAGATCGGCAGACCTAGACCCGCACCCCGATTGGCAATTCGCACCGGGTCAAGTTGTCGGAAGGGTTCAAACACGGTTGCCAGTTTATCGGCGGGGATACCGATACCGGTATCAATGACTTCAATATGTAAATGATAGCGCTGATCGTGCGTATGCTCTCCATTAATCACCAGCCGAACCTCGCCGTGTCGGGTAAACTTTGCCGCATTGGCCAAAAGATTGACGATAACCTGCTTCAAGCGGATCTCATCACCAATGAGATAGGTCGGCATATCGTCGATAATATCCGCGACAAAACTTAGTTCCCCGGAGTCAAACATGGGATCGGCCTGCGTCAGGATATCTTCAATAAACAACCAACACCTGAAGGCGTGGGACTTGAGTTCAAGATTATTCGATTCGATGCGGGAGATATCCAGCAGATCGTCGATGAGTAATAACAGTGTCTTGCCCGAACGCTCGACCGAGGAGAGATAACTCTGTTGTTGCTCATCCAAGGGAGTCGTCTTTAAGACCTGTACCATACTCAAGGCACCATTCATGGGTGTACGGATCTCATGGCTCATCTTGGCCAGAAACATACTCTTGGTGTGACTCGCCTCATAGGCCCGCTCCAGGGTCTGATCTAACTCGCGGATATTCTCCTCCAACTCGCGATTTTTTTTGTTCAGGCGCGCCTCATAGATTGATATCTGCATGGAATAGGCCCGCGATAACAGGCTCGCGACGATCAACCCAAACACCGACGTGTAGATTGCCGTGGCCGAGAGATGCAGATCGATCAGGAGGTTTGCAGCAACAAGAACCGTGATGGCAGCGACGGTTGCGCTGATACCCGCCCACACCCCCAACAATATATAGGCAATATATACCGCCACGTAGAACCAAACAAAGCGAAATTCATCGTTGGGGACAACCAGTAACGCCACCAGAAAGGTAATAAAAGTGGAGATAACCTGGAGCCAGGCGATTTTGTGAAAACTGGCCTTATCCCGCCTCAGCCAGAAGATCAGGACTAAGTTGAAGACCACATAGATAAAATTGGTGCGCGACTGAACTGCCCCGATCACCATGACCCCGAGCTCGCCCAACGCGCCGATAAGCAGGCCAAAGACCACGGCGACACCCATGAAGTAGTTGAGCACACGAAATCGGAATGCTTGATGGGCCTCAGATTCACCGAAGCGATGACCACTGGAGAGATAATTGGCCAGTCTCAATGCCATGTTCTCTTGCCTCAACCAACAATGGTGCGAGATTCAGATAAGAACTGATATTAGCATGCCTGATAGATGAGAGAAGCGGCAATTCCGGGTGATTTGTTTGGGTATACTAGCCCAGGCGAGACTAGACCACGCGGCAAACGATGGCCGTGTCACGTCATATTCTTCTCATTACCAGGAACCACGCGTGTTACACATATCAAATAACGTAGTCATCCCAGATGCTGAGATCGAGATCAGCGCCATCCGTGCCCAGGGCTCGGGCGGCCAAAATGTTAACAAAGTCTCCTCTGCTATCCACCTGCGTTTTGATATCAACGCCTCCTCGCTACCCGATTTCTACAAACAACGTCTGTTGCAGCTGAATGACCAACGCCTCAGCAAGGAGGGTGTCATCGTCATCAAATCACAGCAATATCGCAGTCAGGAGAAAAACCGTGAGGCGGCTTTGGCTCGCCTACAGGAAATAATCCAGGGCATCGCCGTCACGCACAAAAAACGCATTCCCACCAGGACGCCCCACAGCGTTAGTCGAAAGCGATTGGAGCACAAAAGCCAGCGCGGTAAGACCAAGGGCCTGCGAAAGCGGGTAACACCCGATTAAACCTCCCCTCTACAAAATACACTTTTCTCTATCTCGCCTATACTCCTGATAATCGACACGGTACTGGAGGTGGTCTATGCAAGGAAGGGCATATTTTCTCTCAATCTCATTAGTGCTCATGCTTGCCCTCTGTAACACGGCGAGTGTTGATGCACGCGAGATCGCCGATGTCGACCTACCCGAATCAATAAGCCTGACCGGGTCAACGACACCACTGCTGCTCAATGGCGCCGGTATCCGTAGCAAGTTTATCTTTGATATCTACGTTGGCGCCCTCTATTTGCCCTCCCGGCAAACCCGCACAGAGGCCATCCTGGCGCAAGATGTCCCCAACCGGGTGTTACTGCACTTTCTCTATCACGAGGTCGAGCGGGAAAAATTGATCGAGAGCTGGAACGAGGGGTTTGGCAATAATTTGAGCGCTACGGAATTCGCCGAAATGCAACCCCGCCTGACACAGTTCAACGGCCTGTTCGAGACGGTACATAAAGGCGATACGCTGGCGTTCGACTATCGGCCTGGCCAAGGCACGCTGGTCTCATTAAACCATCAATCCAGGGGGACGATAGTGGGGCGGGATTTCAATGTGGCACTACTGAAGGTCTGGCTGGGTGAACACCCTGCCCATGAAGGCCTGAAGGCCGGTCTACTCGGGCAAAACCCCTGACAAACAAAAGGGTCGTGGCGGTAACACCGCACACGA
>JAHEDA010000393.1 GCA_024641445.1 Gammaproteobacteria bacterium | reverse complement strand
TGTTCGACCTCACCGCCGTCGGCATTGAAGATGCGATAGCGGAAATCAACGGCGGCCTGTTTGGTGTTTTCGACCAACAGCAGTTGATCACAACCAATGCCAAAGCGGCGGTCGGCGATGAAGCGGATTTGCTCGGGGCTGAGGCGCACATCCTGGTTGATGGCATCAATGACGACGAAGTCATTACCCAGGCCGTGCATCTTGGTGAAGTGAAGGGGCATAGCGAAAAGATAGCCGTTTATAGGGTGCTTGGAAAGGGCAAATAGCCCTTGCGGTTGTGCGCCACGCCAGGCGTGCTTGATTCAATAGCGTTTATTTATCGGCCATGTAAGGTTTAAAGCCGCTTATTTCGTCCCCGCGCCTCAACGGTCGATTAACGCCGCAGCTCCATGTAGTCGAGGTAAATACAGCGGTCCATGATGACCGTGATCCCCGCCGCCTGCGCCCGCGCGGCCTCGGTCTCATTGATAATACCCTGTTGCAACCACAACACGGGCAGCTTCATCTCGATACAGGCATCGACGATGGGGGCGATGTGTTCCGGTGCGCGAAAGACGTCGACGATGTCGATTTTATCTGGGACCTCGCGCAGATCGGCATAGGCCTTTTCGCCCAGGACCTCCGCCACAGCGGGACGCACCGGAATGATGCGGTAACCATAGTTCTGCATCGCGGCGGCGACATCATGGCTGGGGCGACCGGGTTTGGGTGAGAGGCCAACAACAGCAAGCGTGCGTGCCTTGGAAAGGAGGTCACGAATGGCCTGGGGACTGGGATTGTGAAAAGTCATGCTGCGTTCCTTGGAGGAGGAAGGTTCAAGCGTGAGTATCTACCAGTAAGTAACATTATGCATCCGAGGTTGCTCTTTCTTCTTTGTCGACTAGGACCCATTTCCCAATCTTGTTTGCATGTTGTTATTGCGACAGCAGGTGTTCACCCTGCATCAGTTGCGCGAGAGTCTCCCGCTCACGAATGACGTGTACCTTGTCACCCTCCACCATCACCTCTGCAGCGCGTGGGCGCGTGTTGTAATTGGAGCTCATGGAGAAGCCATAGGCCCCGGCCGAGCGCACCACCAGCAGGTCCTTGGGTTCGATCGCCAGTTCACGCTCCTTGCCAAGAAAATCGCCGGTCTCACACACCGGGCCGACCACGTCATACACCTTCTTGCTGGTATCGCGCTGCTGTACCGGCACGATCGCCTGCCATGCATCATATAAAGCGGGACGCATCAGGTCGTTCATGGCGGCGTCGATAATGGCAAAGTGTTTCTTGCCGGCATCCTTGGTGAAGATCACGCGCGTAAGCAGCACCCCGGCGTTGCCGACGATGGCGCGTCCGGGCTCGATGATCAGTTTTAACTTGCGTGAGCCCAGGCGCGAGAGGATCTTGCCCGCGTAGTCGGTCGGTGAGGGCGGTGTCTCATCACGATAGGTGATGCCGACACCGCCACCGAGGTCCAGATGTTCCAGGTGAATACCCTGTGCATCGAGTCGGTCGATGAGTGCCAATACACGATCCAGTGCATCCAGAAAGGGTGAGGTGTCGGTGAGTTGCGAGCCGATGTGGCAGTCGATGCCGATGACGCGGATGTTCGACATCGATGCGGCACGCGCGTACAGCGCCTCGGCCTCGTTGATATCGATGCCGAATTTATTTTCCTTCAGCCCGGTGGAGATATAGGGGTGGGTCTTGGCATCTACATCGGGATTGACGCGCAGAGAGATCGAGGCGCGTTTACCCATTTCGGTAGCGACGCCATTGAGTACCTCCAACTCCATGATCGATTCCACGTTAAAGCAGTGTATCCCAACCTCCAGTGCGCGGCGCATCTCAGTCGAGGTCTTACCCACGCCGGAAAAGACGACTTTGCCGGCATCACCCCCGGCGGCGAGCACACGCTCCAGTTCACCACCGGAGACGATGTCGAAACCGGAGCCCAGGCGGGCAAACAGATTCAGGATCGCCAGATTGGAGTTGGCCTTGACCGCATAGCACACCAGGTGTGGGTGTGTGCCGAGCGCGTCATCAAAGGCGTGCCAGTGCCGCTCCAGCGTGGCACGGGAATAGATGTAACACGGCGTGCCGTGTTGTGCGGCGATGTCGGTGAGGGACACGTCCTCGGCAAACAGTTGGCCGTTTTTGTAACTGAAGTGATCCATAGAGGTCCGGGTTATTATTATTGTTTGGTTACGGGCGTTGGCTCAGGTGTTGGTGTCGGCGCAGGTGCCGCCGGGGTTGAGGCCTCCTGCGGTGCCTGTATTGGCCGATAGAGCGGTCCCTTCTTGCCACAACCGCTGAGCAGGCTGAGGCTGCTGAGGATGATGAACACTATATATAAGGTGACGCGGGGCCAGCACAGGCGCATGGGGGGTCCT
>JAHEDA010000392.1 GCA_024641445.1 Gammaproteobacteria bacterium | reverse complement strand
CCCCGCAGGTTGGAATGAGGGGATCAAATGACGCTTACCGTTACCGATCAGATCCGCTCGCCCCATCTCCTGCAGGGCCTTGCGTAGCATGGGCCAGTTCTCCGCGTCGTGATAACGCAGGAAGGCCTTGTGCAAACGCCGTTGGCGCAGGCCCTTGGGAATAAACACCTGTTCACTGTGTCCACTCACCTTGTGCAAGGGATTACGGCCGGTGTGATACATCGCTGTCGCGCTCGCCATGGGTGAGGGCAGGAAGGTCTGCACCTGATCGGCGCGGAAGCCATTTTGTTTTAACCACAAGGCAAGATTCAGCATGTCCTCATCGGTGGTACCGGGATGCGCCGCAATGAAGTAAGGGATGAGGTACTGCTCTTTACCCGCCTGTTGTGAATAGCGATCAAATAATTCCTTGAAGCGGTAATAGGCCTGCATCCCCGGCTTCATCATCTTGGACAGGGGTCCGCTCTCGGTGTGCTCGGGGGCAATCTTGAGGTAACCACCTACATGATGGGTCGCCAACTCTTTTATGTATTCCGGTGACTCCACCGCGAGGTCGTAACGCAGACCCGAGGCCACAAAGATGCGTTTAATACCGGGTAGTTGGCGCGCGCGTCGATAGAGCTTGATCAGTGGCGCGTGGTTGGTATTGAGATTCTTGCAGATACCGGGGAAGACACAGGAGAGGCGTCGGCAGCTCTCTTCAATCTGCGGGTCCTTGCAGGCGAGCCGATACATATTGGCGGTGGGGCCACCCAGGTCCGAGACCACACCGGTGAAACCCGGCACGGTATCACGGATGGTCTCGATCTCGCGAATGATCGAATCCTCGGAACGACTCTGGATGATGCGCCCCTCGTGTTCGGTAATGGAGCAGAAGGTACAACCACCAAAACACCCGCGCATGATGTTGATGGAGAAACGGATCATCTCATAGGCGGGCAGCTTGGCCTCACCATAATACGGATGCGGCAGGCGCGTGAAGGGTTGTTCGAAGACACGATCGAGTTCTTCTGTCGTGAGTGGAATAGGTGGAGGATTGATCCACACCTCCTGATCACCATGCCGTTGTACCAACGGTCGCGCATTGCCCGGATTAGTCTCCAGGTGCAGCACCCGTGAGGCATGGGCGTAGAGCACCGAGTCGGTCTTGACCTGCTCATAATCAGGCAGACGAATATAGGTTTTCTCACGACGTGCCTGCGCCGGTATCTCGCGCTGGAAGCGCACCACCTTTACACCCGACTCGATATTATTCGTGGTTTCGCACGACGATACCGTCTCCGCATAGGGATCTTGTGGTGGCGTGACCTCTCCCGGTTCATCGACATGGCTGGAGTCGAGCTCGTAGTAACCCGCAGGCAAGTGTTTGCGCACGAAGGCCGTGCCGCGCAGATCGGTAATCTGCTGGATAGACTCCCCCGCAGCAAGGCGGTGGGCGATCTCGACGATCTGCCGTTCGGCATTACCATAGAGGAGCATGTCGGCGCGCGCATCTAGCAGGGCCGAACGACGGACCTTCTCTGACCAGTAATCGAAGTGTGCGATACGCCGCAGGCTCGCCTCGATACCGCCGATGAGAATGGGAGTCTGCTTGAAGGCCTCACGACAGCGTTGTGCATAAACCGTGACGGCATAGTCCGGGCGCTTGCCCCCGGCACCCTCGGGCGTATAGGCATCGTTAGAGCGGATCTTGCGATCTGAGGTATAACGATTCACCATCGAGTCCATATTACCCGCAGTCACGCCGAAGAAGAGGTTAGGTCTACCCAGGCGCATGAAGTCCTGCGTCGAGCGCCAGTCGGGTTGTGCAATGATGCCGACGCGAAATCCCTGCGACTCTAATACGCGGCCGATCACGGCCATGCCAAAGCTGGGGTGATCCACATAGGCGTCACCCGTGACGATGATAATGTCGCAGCTATCCCACCCCAGCACATCCATCTCCTCACGCGACATGGGCAATACCGGGGCCGGGCCAAATTTATGTGCCCAGTATTTGCGGTGAGAGAACAAGGGGGTAACCGTAGGGTTCATGTGGGAGTGAACAACGCGTAGAAAGTGGTTGGTGAATTATACCCCGGCTTCAGCGGGGTGTCTGTGCCGGGGACACGTCCGAAGCAGGAGTGGCAGCGGCCGGTGCCGCCATCCTGACATCGTTCTCATGTTGCAAGGTGAGCTGATTCTGCCACTCTCGCCGCTTGGCATCGAGATACTCTGGCTCATCCAACTCATATAGTTGAAGATGATATTCCTCCGTTAATGTAAACCAGCGACGAGTTCGCGCCTCGAGTTGCTGCTCAAGGGGAAGGTCACTCACATCCATGTCGGCACGCAGTGCCAGAAAATAGCGCATCGCATTGCGCTCGATGATGCCGCGGA
>JAHEDA010000090.1 GCA_024641445.1 Gammaproteobacteria bacterium | reverse complement strand
GGTTCGCACCACCAAGGATGCAAGACTCCATGCCGTACTTGATGCCCCCGATCGAGAAGAACTCCTCACCTGGTTGCGCTGTCGTCCACTGCTGCATCACGATGCAAGTCTTGGCTACACCCTGATCCACGCCGGTCTGCCGCCTCAGTGGGACCTCACCACCGCACAACAGTGCGCACGCGAGCTGGAGACCATACTATGCAGCGAGCGTTATCACGAGTTCCTGCATGTCATGTATGGCGATGAGCCGGACAGGTGGGCAAAATCACTCACCGGCATGGATCGCCTGCGCTTCATCTGCAATTGCTTTACGCGCCTGCGCTATTGCCACAGCGATGGGCGTCTCGACTTCAGCGAAAAGGGAAAACCGGCCGGGGGGGAATCCGCATTGCAGCCGTGGTTCACCATGCCACACCGACAGAGTAGATCAGAGCGTCTTCTCTTTGGCCACTGGTCGACCCTTGGCATCACCCCACAGCACAACACCTATCCGCTCGACAGCGGCTGCGTCTGGGGCGGGAGATTGACGGCACTACGGCTGGATCACGGTAACCCGGAATACATCAGTGTGGATTGCCCGGCGCATCGCCTGCCTGGCAGTTAGTGAATGTCTGAGTCGGTGAGACTTTCCCCACGGATGACCTGGACTGACTAATTCGCCTCCGGCACAAAATTATTCATACGCAAGAGATGTCTGGCCAGATTCTCAGCAATGTGCCGCATGATAATGGCGTAGATACGCGGCTGCTGACCCAACAACAGATTAAAATCATCATTGGTGATCTCCATCACCACCGAGTCGACCTCGGCATGGGCGGTGGCGGTGCGTGGGCTGCGTGAGATCATACCGATCTCACCGGTAAAATCCCCCGGACCCAGGCGGTGAATCTCACCCTTATCCTGCAGATGCAGCGAGACCTTGCCAGAGAGCAACACGATCATGCTACGGCTGGGGTCACCCTGTTGAAAAATATCCTCCCCCGCCGCGACCGGTCGGCCATTACAGAGATCGGATAGATGGGCAAATTCTGCATCCTGAAGCCCTGCGAACAGAGGCAGTTTTTTTAATATGCCGATGAGCTTGAGCCTGCCGTCAGGCGTCTGGGGTGGGTTGTTTATCTTCACGCGGGCTCCCTGCGACGAAATCAACTATGAGCGTCGTAGTGTAAGCTAGGATTCACTCGCAGCACCAGACTATCGCTAGTGCGTAGCACAACCCGTTTATAACCAACTCGCCACATGGCGGGACCGTTTCATAAACCGGCACACTTGGTTACCCGATCAAAGTGGTTCATAACCTGAGAAATAATTCGAGTGAAGGATTCACTACAAAGGTTGCGGAAAAGAGAGTGACTACCCTGGCCTCGCAGCACTGCATCGACTCACGGAAAATACGCTGCTCACCCACCCTTCACAGTTATAGGCAGAAACGGCTCTGTCACCGCATGGAAGCGTTTGATGTCCAGGGGCTTGACCAGATACTCAACAAAACCTGCTGCCAAACCTGCCTCCACATCCCGAGTCATGGCGTTAGCGGTGACGGCAATCACCGGTATTTCACGTGTCGCATCAGCCTTTTTGAGTTTACCTAATATCTCCAGACCATTCATGCCAGGCAGGTTGATATCCAACAAGATGAGGTCAGGCAAATAACTGAAGGCCAGGTCAAGACCAAGATTACCGGTATGTGCGGTGAGCAGGTGTATGTCACCACGCGACCGGAGAACGGTTTCAACCAGTCGCAGATTGGCGGAATTATCCTCCACATATAGCACCGTATAGCGGTACATCTTTTCATGTGGTGCCTGAACGGGCTGCGATATTGTGGATGCCAGCGTCATAGCATGCTGCACTTGACCTGCATAGGGAAGCTCAATGAAAAAGGTACATCCCTCCGCGGCTCCATTCACAACACCGATATCTCCCTGCATCAACCCCATCAGGCGCTTACTGAGTGCAAGCCCAATTCCGGTACCCTCTACTACAGTAAGATTGGCATTTTCGAGTCGCTCGAAGGGTTTGAAAAGCCGGTCCTGCATCGTGGGAGGTATACCAGGCCCCGTATCGCGGACAGAGAGTCGCAATCTCCCACTATCCTGCCGAGTGGCGCTAATCTTGACCTCGCCATGTTCGCGATTGTATTTGATGGCATTAGAAATGATATTTATAAGGACCTGCTTGAGTCGCAAGGCATCGGCCTTCACAAGATAATCCACATCGCTGGGCACATCGAATGACAGGTGGATATCGCGCGCGAGTGCTTGTTGCTTTAACAACCTCAAGGTCGTGGCTATCACCTTGTTGAGGTTCACATCCTGAATTTCAACATGCATCTTGCCTTCTTCGATCTTGGCAAGGTCAAGCACCTCATTGATGAGTGACAGAAGATGGTTGCCCCCCTGCAAAATCTCTGACACAAACTGACGCTGTTCGCCTGTGAGATTTGCATTATCAGCCTCCAATAGTTGGCCGAAGCCAAGTATGGCGTTCATGGGCGTGCGCAGCTCATGGCTCATGCGCGACAGAAAATCCGACTTGGCACGACTGGCCTTCTCTGCCTCCTGCCTCGCCTTTTCAACCGCCGCCTGGGTGGTGCGTCGTTCACTAATATCGAGTCCAACTGAAACGATGTATTGCACATCACCGTTATCATCGTGAATGGTAGAATTGTTCCAGGCTATGGGTATACGCCCGCCATCACTCGTCATCAGGTCGTTTTCGTACTGGGAATCAAAACCTTCCGTGGCGAGATTACTGAAAACATGTTTCACCGCTTCAAGCTGCTCCGGGGGTATCAACCACTCCCAAATCGGTTGATTACGCAGCTCTCCAAACGAGAAACATGTTAGCCTCTCACATGCAGAATTGAATCGAATAATACAGCCGCATTTATCCAGTACGACGATCAACGCCCCTGCCTTCTCCAGCACTGTATTTATAAAGGTCCGTTCCGCCTCGAGCTCTTGTGTGCGTTTTTCGACCTCATCTTGCAGAGACAGGTTTGAGGCCGATATCTTGGTTTCATAGTCCAACACACGTAACCAGAGGACACGCCACTGATGGCTCAACAAACCCAGTTCATCAAGTGATTGTGGAACGATTGAGATATTTTTATACTCCCCATCCTCCATCGCAAGTGCATTGACAAATGGCGAGAGGCTCTGCCGAAAACTCGTCCACGCCATCCGCGTGCCAACCGCTGCGATGACAATCAGGAAAAACCAGATCCCGACGGTCTCCAGTGAGAAGTAACCCGTTCTATCCTTAAAATACATGAGTAACAGGGTGTCAATTAATACCGGGATAAATAACCCAAGCACCGTGATCTTTAACTTAATCGGTGCAACCGATATCTTGATGCCATGCGGGGCGAGAAACTGCCCAAGTGAATCCGTCAGATAGAAAAAGATCGGCAGTGCGGTAATTAACCCGCCTGGTATGACACCTAGAAAGCTGTAGTAGTATTTTTCCAGTGGGTAGTTGTAGCCGTATAGTGTTGAGAGGGAATAGAGCGTACTAACCAGCCCCACGCCAAAATATAAAAACAGAATACCGAAATAATAGAAGGGTAAGGCCCGCAGTCGTCGCTGGGTCCGTGTGGGGATGCTTGCCAATTGCGCAATCTGGATTGCATCACGAATGAAGATCCGGGTTCCCCATATACCCAGCAGTGCCGCAACACTCACAACTATGGCGGCATAGTTGGTGAAGGGGTAGAACACCTCAGGAAAGGGAAAAACACCAACGAAGCTGAGCATAAAGATGCCCGTAAGAGGAGGGAGGACTAGGGTAACCCAGGTTACCTGCCATATCTTCCTTTTAAACACACTCTCTTCGTATGATATTCCGGGTGCGTTCGTCTTGTCTCCCACTGAATATCCCCCGCTCTTCCTGCGTACAAATCGTAAACTAATTTTATGCGATATACCCGGTAATTTCAGGTAGTTTATAAATTTTTACATTCCGCCTTGTCATTAGTTAGATTAAAGGATCCACAATATTCGTGGAGATTAATCATTTCGTACATACTGAATGTTAAATTTTGTTACCCCCCCAAAAATCATAGCACCTCAGTAATGACACCATTCTTAACATCCAGGTGTTCGGCGTGGAGACGTGTCAGGTAAGTCGGCTATCGATGCAATGCATAAGGCCGGGGCAATTAAAACGTCTTGCGGGGAATCGTTAAGTTACTGGAGGGGTAAATCAGGCCCTGTCCAGAATCAGAAAACTATGTGGGTAGCTATTCTTCTCGTTTGCCACACAATCGATGCGCTGGCTGAGTTTCCAGTTATCCATCGGGAATTCGGGGAACCAGGCATCTCCTTCGAGCTGTGCGTGAACCACCGTGAGATAGAGGCGGTCGGCACGGGCTAGCATCTGTGCATAGAACGATGCACCACCGATGATCATAATCTCGGGGACATCGCCCGCGGCCTGAATGGCCTCGTCAATGCTGTGCACCACAATGGCACCCTCGGCGCGATAGTCCTTATCGTGGGTGATTACGATGTTGGTACGGTCTGGCAGGGGTCGGCCACCAAAGGACTCGAAGGTCTTGCGCCCCATGACGATGGGTTTGCCCAGGGTGTGCTGACGAAACCACTTCATGTCATTGGGAAGCTTCCACGGCAAACGGTTTTCGATACCGATAACGCGATTATCGGTCATGGCGGCGATGAGGGAAATCCTGGGAGGTGTGGTCATGTATGGCTCGGCTCAGCGGAGACGATGAAAGACCGCATTGTACCTTGCACCTCTGACTTTTCTAGGGGATTTTCCGCGCAGTGCCGGGTTTTATTGGGCCGCCTGCACTACCTAGCCACAGGACAGGTGGCTAAGCAGGGGGCAGTGAGACCGAAATCGACATAGTGGTAATCGTGGACATGTCGCAACGGCGCTACAGGCCAGGGCAGGCGACGGCATTTACGGACAGGGAGGAGAGCCTGGCTGCGACGCGACCTCAACTCGGGTTCATGGCTGAGGGACAGTAACCGCGCCAGGCCGGGGTGGCAAAACACCCTGGCCTATGTAGCGTGAACCACCACAAGCGTTTGATTAGACGAAAGATTCCAAAGGTGCGAACAGAGTGGGGCACTCCAGGCCCTAACAAAAATACTCACAATGCCGCTATACTTTTAACCAAACTCCTAATAGCATTAATATTAATATAATAGGTGTAGTCTAATAATTTAGGCTTGTATGCGCCAAGAAACGTACGACAATCTTGTTGGACATATTTATAACAGCGCGCTCGCACAAGACGGTCTCCAACCTTTCATCGAGGCTTTGACTCACGCACTCCATGCGGAATCGGCGGTTCTACGCCTGCTGGACCTTGATAGCAACGAGATATTTTTCCTCGAGCACTACAACTACAACCCGGCATTCGCCGGCGACTATGCCAACTACTACGTCAAACTCGATATCTTCAATCAGCATGCAAGAAACATTGATATCGGTCATGTCATACGCAGCCAGAATGTCATCTCAGACCGCGAGCTGATCAAGACCGAACTCTATAACGACTACATGCGCCGTCTGGGTCGCTTTCATATCGCCGGGACCTGTGTCCAGCGCCATGGCAGCAAGGTTGCCCTCCTCAGTGCACAGCGTGGTAAACAGGCCGGGGCCTTTACCGAGCAGGAGACCGGCCTCCTTAACAAACTCACACCCCACCTCAACCGTGCCCTCGCCATCAGCCAGCGCCTGGAGCAGTTGTCCCACCAACATCTGTTACTCAGTCGCGAACTGGACCAGATCCCCATCGGCCTGATCTTTCTGGATGCCAGCGGCAACATCAACGACCTTAACGCACGTGCGACTGCCCTCATCGCGGCACACCCCCTGCTCTGCATCCGGCACAAGAGGCTCTCCATTCAACACCATGAGCTAAACAAACAGTTGGAGTCGATGGTGCAGGGTCTGATAGAGTTATCTCAACACAAGTCCGTGGCATCGAAGGTCGACAACGCCCTCTGCATTCCTGGCGGCAACAAGACGCGGGCGATCCATATCCTGAGTTCCCCCCTGACCAAACACCTGCCCCAGCGCCCCAGCCTGGAGATGCAGGACAGTATCGGGGTGTTGGTCCTCGGCACGCCCGAGGCGCGCCACAGCATTCCGAATGCGATCCTCAAGACCCTCTATGGCCTGAGCGAGGCAGAAGGTTGTTTATTAAATACCCTGGCCACTGGCGCGGATCTTAGCGAGGCCTGCCAGCAGCTGGCGATCAGCCCGAACACCGCCCGCACTCAATTAAAATCCATCTTTCGCAAGACCGGCGTCAACCGCCAGGCCGAACTGATCAAGCTCGTCTTTACCAGCCCGGCCAGCCTTTATCTAAAGAGAACCCCCTGAATGCTGCACCCTACGATTGAACTCCCGGATGGGAGGCGGTTGAGCTATGCCGAGTACGGCGACCCGAACGGCACGCCCCTGCTCTATTGCCACGGCATCCCCGGCTGCCGACTGGAACACCCCGCCGAGGCGATTACACGGCAACGGCGTATTCGTCTGCTGGTGCCGGAACGGCCCGGCTATGGTGAGTCGACGGCGAAACCCGGCTTGAGCCTGCTTGGTTGGGCCGACGACGCCATAGCACTCCTCGATATACTCGCAATCCCACGCAGTCACCTGTTTGGCTATTCCGGTGGCGGTCCCCATGCCCTCGCCTGCCTCGCCCGCTTCCCGCAACGCTTCGACAAGGTGTTTCTCAGTGGCAGTCTGGCACCGTTTCTCCCTGAGCTGGCGGAGGCCTTGATGCCGGCCAATCGCGGCCTGTTTGAACTGGCGCGCGACAATCCCGACGTGTGCAAGCAACACCTGGCCGCGAGCGTGACCCGTCCCGACCAACTCTATGCCATGTTGATCGAACCCCTGCCACCGTCAGATAGACAGATCGTGCAGGAAGCGACGACCAACAGCATGTATCGCGCCACCATTGCCCGTTCGCTGCAACAAGGGTTTGAGGGTCTGGTGGATGACCTGCATCGCATCACACAGGACTGGGGTGTTGACCTGGCGGCGATCAATCACCCAATTCAGCTCTGGCAGGGCGGGCAAGACCGCAACGCGCCACCGGTGATGGCGGAGTATCTGTCGCGGCAGCTACCCGATAATCAGCTACACCTATATGCCGAAGAGGGGCATTTACTGCACTTTAAACATTGGCCTGTGCTGTTGGACACCATGTTCAAATAATGCTTACACCAAAAGGAAAAGGCCCCTTGCGGGGCCTTTTCAGTCGCCACTTACTCAGACATTATGAGCAAACCTTTGTCGTAGTATTGAAGTTCACCGTCGTGGTCGCCCCAGCAGTGATATTCACTGACGTACAGTTCGTGGTTGCGTCAATCATCCTGACGACATAGGTCCCTGCTGGCAGACTCAGAATATAACTGCCATCACTAAGGGTGCGATGCGTGAAGAATATACCTGTCCCGCCGCTATCCCGCACCTGCGCACGGTAATTCGCCACCGGGGTTGTACCATCCGTCGTCACACTGACCTTCAGGACCCCCGCATCCGGCAGGGTAAGCGTACCGGCCGCAACCGTACTACCCACTGTCATCCCGATATTGGTACCAGACAACAGCACCTTCTGCGTCGGGGTTGTGGTGCCATCATAGACGACCGAACCATAGCGCTTGTTCGCTGTGGTATCGCTACCATGATCGGAGTCGATCCGCACGTATGCGAGGTGATTACCCGTTGTCGGTGAATACAGGGTCACCGTACCGTCACTACTGGATATCTCCTGACTCACGTTATTGCCGCTGGTATCGGTCAGGTAGACCTTGGCCTGGCTGATGGCACTGCCAGCCGCATCCTTGATGGTGGCCGTGACCATGCCCACCTGACTGCTAAAGTCCTTATTCGCGTTGGCCGCCGTCATATCCTGACTCGTGGTCGTCTGCCCATACGTCGATATGAAATACTTATCGGGCATCAACCAGATTCCATACTTACCCTCGTTATTGGTTCGCAAGCGGAAGGAGGGTGAGTTACCTTCAGTGGAGCTATCAATATCAATAAGCACACGGGTACCCGTCACCGCACTGCCACCACTGTTATCCAGAACCTGACCGTAGGCCTTGTACCCCTTGACCAGGTCAAAGTTAACCGTCTGCGTTGCCCCAGCGGTGGTATACACCAACTTGCTCACCTTGAAGCGATAACTCGTCCCGGTTGAACCGTCGTACATCTCTGAGGCATAGGCCTGTCGAGTCCGATTCACGGCCTCGATCTGGTAGGTGCCAGGGAAGACATTGATACGATACGTACCATCCCTGCGGTGAGCTTGTGCACGACCGGGAAGGCATCCTGATAGGTACGCACCGTCACCTGCACACCCTCCAGGGCCGTACCCGCGGTCAGTGAACCGGCACCGGTAGTCTTGACGGTGCCCGAGATGCGCATACCCGCCTCCAGCGAGAAATCCTTGCTCACCTTGGTGGTGTCGGCAACGGTAATCTTTTCGCCATCCCACTGGTTGTAGTGGTTACCACTGGTGCTCCACCACTCACTGGCAGCGGTGCTGGTGCCGGTATAATTCATGGCCCCGAGGATGTAATCCTTGCCGGTGGGTACGTTTAGACAGTAGTTACCACTACTATCGGTCTTGATCTGGGACCGCTTGACCCAGTTACCAAAGTCCATCGCCATCACCACGATGTTCTGCAGATTGTTGCCGTTGGC
>JAHEDA010000391.1 GCA_024641445.1 Gammaproteobacteria bacterium | reverse complement strand
GCTTGTCCCGGGCCCAGCGTGGATCAACATCGAGGGAGTGATAGAAGAGGGCCTTGCCCAAGATGCGGTGATATTTATTGGGCTGCGAGTAGACATCCTCGGCGACTTGCCAGGCCTGTTGCCAGCCTGCCGGCTCAGGGATGGGGAGTTCACTGCGCAGGGTCCAGGAAAAGGCGGCGACCTCGCGGCCACGGATCCAGTCCCAGTTTTTCTGATACACCACGCCGCAGATGCTCTTCGGATAATGGTGTGACATGACGCGGTTCATAGTGACCTGCGCCACCGCGTACTGTCCCTCCAGGGGTTCGCCGCGGGCCTCATGGTAGACATTCAGTGCCAGGCAGGTGAGTTCCTGCGTCTCGGTGCTGGCCTGTACCGAACGATCCACCGCAACACCGAGCAACGCCAGGCTCACCACTAGCGCAATCGCTATCAGCCAATAACGCTTCTCGTGTACAAGCCAGTAGTACCGCACATCCTTGCAGAGATTGCGCAGTGGCTGGGTATAATCATAGTGGCGTAGGCGACGGAGTGTCATAGGCATATGCTGAGTGTAGTCTGTCGGGGTATCTGCACGCTTGCGATGGGCTTCACATTGCGGCTGCAAGGTATGAATACACGGTGACCCACATGGCCATGTGGGTCGGCCTGATGCCCAGGTCCGCGGACCGTTCTGACTGACCAAGCTGGGGTTTATAGGCTGTCTGCATGGGCGCTCATCCCTAGGCGATGCGTGTGGCGCGATTTTGCGCGAAATAGGCTTTTTTGCCTAGCCTTTACGTAAAAAATAGACGTATTGCAGCCGGATTAGGTACCATTGAATTCGCACTAAGCCAGCAAGTAGCCAGGTCTGTCGTGTCAAAGCGTTACTCCAGCGATCCCCTTATTGATAAGTCCTTGCGACATTCTGTCCGTGATGGGGCCGCTTATTCTGTGATGGCGGGCAGTGGCGAGACCTATTTCTCCGCCTTTGCCCTCTTCCTCAAGGCCAATACGGCCCAGATCGGCTTTCTTGCCTCGGTACCGCCCCTGTTGGCCTCGTTCGCACAATTATTTTCTGCCTGGTTGGGACATAAAACCGGCAAGCGCAAGGCCATCATTTTAACGGGGGCGATACTGCAAGGCATGGTGTGGATACCGATGGCGATATTGCCTCTGGTGTTCCGTGAGCACAGTATTGAAATACTGATCGCCTGCGTGGTGTTGTTTTACAGCTTTGGCAATCTGGCCGCGCCGCAGTGGTCCAGCTTGATGGGTGAGTTGGTCGCGGAACGCAAACGCGGCCGTTATTTTGCCCTACGTACCCGGGTGTGTAGCATTACCTCGTTTGTCGCATTGATCCTTGCAGGTGTCGTGTTGCACTTCTTCAATGCCTGGGACTATACCAAGGTCGGTTACCTGCTGATATTCACCATCGCCTTTGCGGCACGCTTTGTCTCGGTCTATCACATCGCGCAGATGTACGACCCGCCAGGACACGTGGCGGCGATGGAGGTGCCCATCAGCATGCGTTGGTGGCATCAAATTCGATATTCGCAGATGGGGCGCTTCTCACTCTTCTTCGCCATGATCCAGTTTTCGGTGGCGGTGGGCTCGCCCTTTTTCTCGGTATATCTACTGCGCGACCTGCACTTCAGTTATCTGGAGTATATGTCTTGTACTGCCTCGACCGTATTGATGCAGTTTCTCACCCTCAATCGCTGGGGGCGGATCTCTGACATCTTTGGCAATCGCGTTATCCTCATGCTATGCGGCACGCTGATACCGTCCATCCCCTTATTGTGGACCCTCTCAGGGAATTTTTATTATTTGTTGGCGGTGCAGGCACTGGGTGGTTTTGCCTGGGCCGGGTTTACCCTGAGTGCGAGTAATTATCTCTATGACCTGATCCCGGCGGGCAAGCGTGCGACCTATCTGGCCGTGAACAGCGTCGTGGCCAGCACCGGGGTCTTCCTCGGTGCCATGCTGGGTGGTGTGATCGGTGCGAATCTCCCGGGCGAGTTCAGTTTGTTCGGGATTCAACTGCACTTGCTCAGTGCACTCTACCCGATCTTTTTCCTGTCATTTCTTCTACGCCTGACCACCGTGTGGTTGTTTCTGCCAAAGATTAGGGAGGCACGCAAGGTCAAACCCATTACCATGCGACGCCTGATCTTCCGCGTCGCACGCTTCAGTGCCGTATCGGGATTGATCTTCGATGTCATGGGCAGCCGTAGAAAGAGCTTGACGCCGCCCTCGCTGGAGAAGGACCTCAATCCGGGTTAATGGGTCTACCGATTGCTGCGGAGGACGCAGCCGGTAATCTCAGCGCGGTCGTGATAGAGTTGTTTGAATCCCAATTCATATTGAATCCCGGCCTGGGCGAGCTGTTCGCGGATAAGCTCCTCACAGCGACGCACC
>JAHEDA010000390.1 GCA_024641445.1 Gammaproteobacteria bacterium | reverse complement strand
GAGGTAGTCATTACCATCATAGCAAGACAGAAAAATTTCTAGTGATCCGTGGGAGAGCGCGGTTTCGGTTCAGACACATTATTACCAATGAGAAGCATGAACTGTTCACGTCTGGTGAGCGACCACAGATTGTTGAGACCATACCGGGCTGGGTGCACGACATCACCAACATCGGAGATGAAGAGATGGTGGTGATGCTCTGGGCCAACGAAATATTCGATCGAAATCAGCCTGATACGATTGCCTGCAAGGTTTGATATGAAAAAGTTGAAGGTCCTCACAGTTGTTGGAACGCGCCCTGAGATTATTCGCCTCTCGCGCGTATTGGTACGACTGGATCAGCACTGCGAGCACATCCTCGTGCATACAGGCCAGAATTATGATTACGAGTTGAATCAGATATTCTTTGATGATCTTGGTATTCGTAAACCCAACTACTTCTTGAGTGCTGCAGGAGCCAGTGGTGCCGAGACTATAGGTAAAGTGATTATCGCAGTGGACTCAGTGCTGGCTGAAGAAACTCCTGATGCTATGCTCGTTCTTGGCGATACAAATAGTTGTATGGCCGTTTTGCCTGCCAAGCGTCGTAAAATCCCCATATTCCACATGGAGGCCGGGAATCGCTGTTTTGATATGCGTGTGCCGGAAGAGATTAATCGTCGAATAGTGGATCACACCGCTGATATCAATTTAACCTACAGTTCGATCGCGCGTGAGTATTTGCTGCAAGAAGGTTTGCCACCGGATATGGTAATCAAAACAGGCAGCCCGATGTTTGAGGTGCTTGAACACTACCGGGATAAGATTGAAGCGTCTAATGTATTGGAACGCTTGGGTCTAGACACTGGACAGTTCTTCGTCGTCAGCTCCCATCGTGAGGAGAATATCGATTCAGATAAAAATTTTGAAAAATTGATTGCGATATTGAATGAAATGGCAGAGACCTATGGTATGCCTGTTATTATGTCGACCCACCCACGGACACAAAAAAGAATTGATGCTGCAGGTGTTGATTTTAACAAGAAAATACGTTTTCTCAAGCCGTTAGGTTTTACCGACTACAACAAGCTGCAGATCAACGCCAAGGCTGTCCTGTCGGATAGTGGCACCATCAACGAGGAATCCTCTATTCTCAATTTTCCTGCGTTGAACCTTCGGGAAGCGCACGAACGACCAGAAGGTATGGAGGAAGCAGCCGTGATGATGGTGGGTTTGGAAGTTAATCGCGTGATGCAGGCCTTGTCTATTCTAGAAACACAACCCCGTGGACGAGAACGTTTACTTCGCCAAGTTTCCGACTATAGTATGCCAAATGTCTCCGATAAGGTAGTCCGTATTATCCATAGCTATACTGATTATGTGAATCGGGTAGTGTGGAAAAAATATTGATCCATGCGCGTTCTTGTTGTGACTCAATATTTCTGGCCAGAAAACTTCAGAGTTAATGATTTAGCTTCAGAGCTAGTCATGCGTGGTTATGAGGTAACGGTATTAACAGGGAAACCTAACTATCCTGCGGGTAAGGTTTTTGAAGCCTATCAAAATGACCCGAAATTATTTGAATTTTATCGAGGCGCACGTGTGATTCGTGTGCCCATGTTGGCGCGAGGCCAAGGTGCTCTACGATTGTTTATGAACTACCTAAGCTTTGTAATAGGAGCTGGTATCTGGGGTACTTGGCGATTGCGGGGCGATAAGGTGGATGTAGTCTTTGTGTTTGAGCCTTCTCCTGTAACAGTTGGTTTGCCAGCCATCTTAATTGGCAGATTAAAAAGTGCACCAGTCGTTTTTTGGGCGTTGGATCTATGGCCGGAGACATTGGCAGCCATTGGTGTTGTCCGTTCACCACTCCTGCTTGATTGGGTGGGGCATCTTGTATCATACATATATAATAGGTGTGCCCTAGTTTTAGGTCAATCACGAGGGTTTCTCGTAAGTATTGCAAAGTATTGTGATGACCCTGACAAAATTCGCTATTTCCCAAGTTGGGCCGAAGATGTGTTTAGCCAGGACAATCATTCAATCGCGCCTGAAGTGCCTCATTGCGAAGGGTGCTTTACTATCCTGTTTTCAGGGAATGTAGGCGAGGCACAAGATTTACCTTCTGTGCTGAATGCGGTGGAGCTATTAAAGGATAACCATAGTATTCGTTGGTTGATTGTTGGTGATGGACGGAAATCCGCGTGGTTAGGTAATGAGATTGAACGTAGAGGGTTGCATAATAATATTATTGCTTTGGGACGATTTCCTATGGAGCGTATGCCATCATTTTATGCCCATGCAGATGCTTTGCTGGTGTCGCTACAAAAAGATCCCGTATTCAGCAAGACGATACCTGGCAAGGTGCAGTCTTACCTGATGTCAGGGGTACCATTGCTTGGAATGCTGGATGGTGAAGGC
>JAHEDA010000089.1 GCA_024641445.1 Gammaproteobacteria bacterium | reverse complement strand
CGGCCGGGGTGCGTGTGCCGCAACCCTATGGCTGCCTTGATGGGGTGTTATTGATGGAGCTGATCACCGATGAAGACGGTGATGTGGCGCCGCGCCTGTGCGATGTAGCGATGACCGAGCACCAGGCGCTGGAAGACCACGCCATGGTGATGCGCTATGTGGTGCGCATGTTGGTGGCCGGGCTGGTGCACGGCGACCTCTCGGAATTCAATGTGTTGGTGGATGCCAACGGCCCGGTGATCATCGACCTGCCGCAGGCGGTGGATGCGGCGGGCAATAACAATGCCTACAGCATGTTAGAGCGCGACGTGGACAATATGAGTAATTACTACGGCCAGTACGCCCCGCAGCTGAAGGGCCGCCGTTACGCGCAGGAGATCTGGGCGCTGTATGAAGACGGCAAACTGCACGCCGACACCGAACTCAGCGGCAGCTTTAAGGAAGACACCACCCCCGCCAACGTTGACGAGCTGATGGAGAACATCAAGGCGGTGTTACGGGATGAAGAGATACGGTTGGCGAAGCTAAATGCAAAAGATGCAGAGTGAGATGGCCGTTGGGCTTCACTTTATTCAGCCCAACCTACATTGCTAAATGCAAAAGACCAAGAATAAGGTTGGCTTCATGTTGTTAAATCAAAACTACTAAGTGAGTTTTTGATCCCCTCACCCCGGCCCTCTACCGTCAAGCGGCACCGAGGTCCCGGAAGGAGAGGGGAAGTTCATTTTTAGCTTGTAGGGTGCGTCAAGCAAAGCGGACGCACCAAGTGTGTTTTTGATCCACTCGGCAACTGCTCCCTGCGTTGCTCTCGACAATTGCTCCTGCATTGTTCTACCTTCGCCAATCCGTGGGCTCGTACCTCTGGCGTCCTTGCCGTCGTCTCCCAAACCCTCTCCCGGAGGGAGAGGGGAAGTTAATTGTTAGAATTTGCAGGATGGGTCAAACAATGTGGGTGCGCGACTGAACAATCCCGTCGCCTTCCGGGAGGTGACACCCAGGGATGGGCAAAGCGAGTGAGGAATACTTTGCTCGGCCCCGGATAAGATGTAGGTTGGGCTGAGCCTGCGAAGCCCAACAACCTGCCAGTATGTCGAGGGCATCGACATGTCCCGCCAATATGTCGATTTGTGTCACTTATATCGACATATTGCGGATATTGACGGGGTATCTAGACGAGGGAGAAGCCAAGGCGAAACTCCACCCCCGGCGTCTGATTCACCACATCGATACTACCGTGCATGGCGGTGAGGAGTTCGCGCACCAGGGCGAGGCCGATGCCGGTGCCGACGGTCTCGCGGGTGAGTTCATTTTCCAGGCGGTAGAACAGGCGAAAGACCTTACGCAGTTGTTCCTTGGGGATGCCGGGGCCGTAGTCGCGCAGGCTGATTTGCAGACTGCCATCGCGTAATGCCTGGCAGTGGATGTCGATCTGTCTCCGCTCGGCCTTGGCGCTAAATTTCAGTGCGTTGTCCACCAGATTGATGATGACCTGGGTGAAGTAGTCGGCGTCGACCTCGATCTGTTTCTGTTTAATTGCCTCGTCACAGTTTATGTTGAGCGTGAAACCCGCACGCTCGACCTGCGAGCTGACCTTGGAGCGAAGGGTGTCGAGCAGTTGCGCGACGCTGTAGGGTTTGAGTTCCACGTGCAGGTCATGGCGTGACATGCGCGCGAGTTGCAGCACGTTGTTGATGAGGCGGGTGAGGCGTTCGCTCTCCTCGTAGATGTAGTCGTAATAGCTCAGGCGCTTGTCTTCGCTGGCCCAGCCCTCGCGCAGCATCTCGCCATACATGCGGATGGAGGTAAGCGGGGTCTTGAGCTCGTGACTCACGGCGGAGACGAAGTCCTGTTGCTGCCGCGCCAGGGTGATCTGTTTGGCACCGAGGCGATACAGCAGATAAAAACCGCCGGTAAGCACCATGAGCAACACCAGCGCCGTCCACATCAGCACACTGCCGCCCGGTCCGGCGGGCAGGCTACTGACACTAAAGATGAGTTCCATCCGACTCAGGGGTTCGGCGAGACGGCTCAGTAATAACAGGGTGCCTTGCAGGTCATCGCTGCTATTGAGATAACGCGGTGAGTTGTGGCTGGCGAGGGTGGCAATCACGCCACCCTGATAGGCGATGGCGAGGCTGCTGCCCTGGGATACCGCCGCCTGATAAAAATCGGCTTGAATCACGCCGTTGATAAACTGCTGTGAGTCGATGAGCAGGCCCTGGATATAACGCTGACCATTGCGCCAGACCTTGCGATAGAGCACAAAGTGGCCGTCGTCGAGCACGCTGAATTCCAGGGCATCGACCTCGCTCTCGAAGGTACTGATGCGCGCGGGCTGCGACGCGGTGATTCGGCCCGCGGGTTTTTCCGGTAATAGGCTCTGTTCCTTGCGCAGGCTGCGCTTGAGCTTTTGTGTCTCCTCGCTGCGCCCTACCTCGCGTTCACGCGTCGCGTCTTTGCGCTGGGTCTGGACTAGTGCCTGGGCCAGCCTGTCCTCGTATTTCTTTTCCAGCTTGAGGTCGGCCACGCGCGGGGTCTTGCTATAGGCCTCGGGCTTGCTCTCCTGCAATTGATCGAAGGCCGACTGCGGGGTGACGGCCTCTTCCATGGGGGCGGGTGCGCTGGCGATGCTACTGGGTGCACTGCTGCTGAGGCCGAGACGGGGACGGGCCGCGTCTACCTCGGGCGCGGGCGCGCTGGGGGCGGGGCGTGCCAATTGACGCCGCACCGGTTTTTGCACCAGGCGGTTGTCACTCAACACCTTATATATATGGTCGCGAAGATCGCGCCGCTGCGACAGCTCGGCCGTGCCGATGCCATAACGCGCGGTGCTGGCCTCGTATTCCGGTAGTAGGGGCGTGGTGAAGCGGCCGCTGTGGTCAATCTGAAAATAGCCGAGGGCACCGGGGATGTTGGAGGCGACGGGAAAGGCCGCCAGCGGTGAGCGTTGTAGCAGGTTGGCGCGGGCGTCACCGGTGACATTCAAAAAGGCGTAGTCGGTGAAGGCGCGCGCGTCTTCCCGCGCGATGAGCTCGCTGTAACGTTGGTCGATGCGCGCGACCAGTTCCTCCGCCAACACGCGGTGTTGATGAAAGGCCTCCCACTTGAGCTGGCTGTAACTCTGTTTAAGTAATAAGCCAGTGGGAATGGCGAGCGCGAGAAAGAACAACACCAGGATGAGGCGCAGGCGGCGCAGGGTTTTATCGGCGAGGGGACGGCGCGCCATGCTCACACCATGAGCCGATAGCCCGCACCGCGCACGGTGACGAGGTAACGCGGGTTGGCGGGGTCGGGCTCGATCTTGCGGCGTAGCTTGGCGATGTGGATATCAACGGTGCGCGTTTCGAGGTCAAGGTCACGGGCATAGCCCCAGAGTTTGGTGAGCAGCTCTTCGCGTGGCACCGGTCGTGCGGCGTTGCTGTGCAGGTAGTGCAGGATGTCCATCTCGCGGCGGGTGAAGCTGATTGTTTCATCCCCGCGTTGGGCGGCAAGATTGCGCGTATCAATCGCAAGTTCATCGCCAAGGTGCAACAAGGTCTCGGCCTCGATGCCGACGCGGGCGCGCCGCAGCACCGCCTGAATGCGCAATACCAGTTGCGCTACCGAGAAGGGCTTGGCGACGTAGTCATCGGCACCGAGCTTAAGGCCCTGGATGATGTCCTCATCGCTGGTCTTGGCGGTGAGCATGATGATGGGCTGCTCGCGGTCGACTTCGCGGATGCGGTTGCAGATATCAAAACCGTTGATGCCGGGTAACATCACATCGAGCAAGATGAGGTCATGCCTGCCAGTGAGGGCCTTGTCGAGACCGGTATTGCCGTCGGCGGCGGCCTCGACCTCGAAGCCGTGATAGATGAGTACGTCGATGAGGCCGGTACGAATGGCCGCTTCGTCTTCCACGATCAGAATGCTGGGCTTGCGTGGCTTGCTGGTCATGGGCAAAGGATAGCGGGGAATCGTAAGAGTGGCATGTAAATTTTATGTAAAAGTTGTCTGTCTCTTCTCGGATGGTTCATCGCGCAACACATGTCCTCGCTTGTTGGGCCAAACTAGCTTAGCCCAACATGCTGAACTGTCCTGAATGTCCCGCCATAGCGGAATATCTGTCCAAACACCGGGTGCCGCAGGCGAAAATCCATGGCAAAGCGCATATCATCCAGCGCGGTTTCAACAATAGTTGTGTGCCCCAGCAGCAACCACTCCGGCAGTCGCAAATGCCATCGTCCGATTCTCACCACGTAGTACCGCCCCTCGTAATACAACACACCACTCCTTACACTCACCGTCATACACAAACCAAGCACGGGGTTCACATATTCGATAAGCCGGTCGCCACCAGCATAGACCCAGTAACTCTTGAACAGTATGGCCTTGCCATCCATAAATTGAATCGTGCGCCGCCAGTGCTGCACCTTGCCCTGCATTACCTTTTCCACCCTGGTGGGTATCCTCTGTCCCCGTCGGTTGACCAGCGCCCCAAGCACGCGCAACCCACTCAGAAATATCTGCATCCAACGCGGATAGTCGATATCCAATGCCCCAATATCACTATTCGGCCCATTGCAGTAGTGCGCCCGCAGTGCCGCTGGCAATTGTTGCCATTGCTCACCTAGCGCCTGTTGCAGAATATTCTGCTCGCTCATGGACGACCTCCTAAGTAAATTTAAAAACCATTAACACCACAATCACCAGCATCGCCACAAATGCGGGGACACCCAGCCAAAACCACCAGCGTGCATATCGCCAATACTGTGCGGTAAGCTCGGTCTGGGTCGACACTGCATGTTCCGATAGTTGACGCATGCGGATCTGTAACCACACCACTGGCAACCAGCAGGCACCGGCCAGGGCATAAAACAAGAGACTGCTGATCACCCACGGTGTGCTAAAGGGGATATTGAGCAATAGCGCCATGCCAATACCCGTGAGCGGTTGCAGCACAATCGTCGGTGTGGTGAAGAGCCAGTCCGCGAGAACTACCTGGCGATTGGTCCTGGCGATGTGCGTGAGATTACCACTGCGGTCGGCCATCCATTTGTACCAGGCACTACCAAGCCCGGTACCGAATAACACCACCATACTAAGTAAATGCAATGATTTCAGGCTAAGGTACAACACGCGGCAACCTCCCGAGTAGTCGAGTAAGAGGCTGAACATCCGCGCAATTGCCCTGGTGCAGCATGCGCAGATTATCGGGATTTATGAGTGGCACTGCATACCTGGCAAGACGCGATATCGCCAGCAGACAACTGAACGGAACAGGAAACGTCTTCGTGACGGGTTTGCCCGCCTGTGCGCGCAGTTTATGTAACCACTCCAGGAACGTGACTACCTGTGGACCAACGATATCGATAGTCTGCTGTGCAGGCTGCGCAGTCAGGCACGTCATCACTGCCGCCACCACGTCGTCACAATGCACTGGTTGGATCAGTTGCTGGCCCTGCCCGACCAAGGGGATGAGGGGAAGCCGAGCCAGGCGCTGAAACAATTGCGTACTCTTGCCACCCTGGTCATAGATCAGTGAGGGCCGCAGGATAAACCACTCTAGCGGCAGGCTGCGCAGGACATCGTCGGCGGCCTTTTTGCTTAGCTGATAGGGGGTGAATGCCCCGGCGTCGGCACCCAGGGCCGAGATCTGAATAACCCGTCTGACCCCGGATTGTACGCAGGCCTGAAACAGGGCCACGGGGGCGTGATAATGCAGCACCGCAAATGACTGATGCCTAGTCTCGACAATAATCCCAACGCAATTAATTACGGCATCAATACCGTGTAGATGTAGCAACCAGTCTTCGGGCTTCTGCAAGTGAATTACATTGATACCTTGCGCACGGCTAATGGGGGCAACCTCATGCCCAGCCGTGGCAAGTGCCTCACTAATTCGTCTGCCCAAAAAACCGCTGGCCCCGGTTAATAATACTTTCATACGTATCACCCCAACTTTATTTCATGGGGCTAGCCTAGGGGTTTGATGGGGTTGAAACCTCCGATTTGATAAAACCGGAGCAATTGCCTGTTCCGAAATTATCTTTCGGGGGTATTTGTGAGCTTAAGTGAGCGAAATTTACCCGGTGTCATGCCGGTGATCTCGCGAAAGGCCTCATAGAAATTGGATTGCGAGGTAAACCCCACACTGAGGCCCACCGACAGGACCGATGCAGATGGTTCCGCCACTAACATCCTTTTTGCCGCCTCAACCCGATATTCACGCAGGTAACGTGGAAAGTTTTTACCGAGCCGGGTGTTGATCAACTCCGATAACTGATGTGTGCTTAAATCCACTACTTGGGCGAGGTGAGTCAGGTCAAGTGATGACTGCTGATAGAGTTTCTCCTGCTGCATGCAGGCCGCAAGCCTTTGCAGGGCAGCATCACAATCGACCTGTGTGAGTGTCGAGACGGCATAGGCCTCACGTGCCACCTCAGCCACTTCGTCGACAAGCCGTGGTGTCATCCCCAGCACAAGATTCACCAGGACAAAGGCACCACCGATTGCTATTGCATAAAGCTGATAAAATGTATGCTCGCCTACCCAGGTCAAGCCCAGCCCCATGATTGAAACAATGATTGCCACTATAAAGACGGTGGCAAGCAGGACCAGCTCGAAGCGAAAACGTCGGCGCTGTTCCCGCAGGCCATAGACTGTGCGAGCAAGCCAAGTTAAATAACCTGCCCCGATAAAAAAGGCCAAGGGCAGCGCGACAGGATAAGGCAAGGATGGGGCGACCACTACCGGGATAAAATGCCATCCGCGTGACCACTGAAATCCAGGACGAGCCTTGAGCAGTGGCATACTGAAGATAAAAAACATAGGTGCCACGCTAAATAAGAGCATGCGATAAGCCACACCAGCTAAGCTGGATGTGTTGTAGTACAGATAAGACAAGTGAAACAACTGCATGGTGACTAATATCACCAGCAGTAATACCCCTGCAATACGCGAGACCCTTTGCTCTGCATAGTTGCAGCGCTGAAAGTGCGTTAGGCCCAGCACCAGCGCACTGAACATTGAGTAGCCTACCAGTAATAACGCCATGACCTGCATCGGTTGCCAGTTGCCTATGATGATAATTTTCGAGTAATACTACACCAATCAGCCCGCAAATCGCCTATGTAAACTTTATGTAAACTTGACCCCGCAAGTTTTACCTCCCCCTGCCTAACATCAACGCCTCCCGCCCCCTACTCTTTTCCTCACGCACTTGGCAACGGAAAGGAGTAGCAGACCATGGCATTAATCAATCGAATCAGCCGGCTGTTTCGCGCCGATATGCACGCGGTGCTGGATCGGCTGGAGGAACCGGACATATTGCTCAAACAGGCCGTGCGGGAGATGGAGGAATCCACTCAGCACGACGGGCAACGCCTGAAGTTATTGCGCCACGAACAGGGCCAGGTGAGTGAGCGCATCACCGAACTGACACAGGCCATCACCCAGATCGAGAGCGAACTGGACCTGTGTTTTACCGCCAACAATGAGGTCCTCGCGCGTGGGCTGGTAAGGCGCAAGCTGGAGTCGGAGCACTTTGTGAAGTTTTTGCACAAGAAGCGTGAGGACCTGGCCAAGAAGCTGGTCGAGCTTGAGCAACGCCTGCACGAGAATCACGCCCGCCTGCAAGCCATGCAACAAAAGCTGGAGCTGTTGAGTGAGGAGCTGACCCGCAACCGCACACTCGATAGCGGCCTCGCCCCTGAGATCACCGTGCGTGAAGATGAGGTGGAGGTGGCCTTCTTGCGGGAACAACAGAAGAGGACGCCGACATGAAACTACCTAGCGTGATGGAGGGTGTCGGTGTGGCCCTGCTCGCCAGTATGGCGGGGGCGGCGGTGTTTGCCGTGTTATCGGTAATGCTGGACACCCTCGGTGTATTCCGCCTGGTGGTGGCAGGCCTGGCGCTGGCCTACGTCTTGTATCTGCTGCTACGCAATAGTGAGCGGCTTGGGCGCCTGTCGGTACTGGCGCTGTGGTTTGTTATCGCCGGTGCCAATCTGCTGTTGGTGACATCACCGCTACTCTACGTGGTGATTCACCTCGCGCTGATCTGGCTGATACGCGCACTGTATTACTACACGGGTGTATTACCCGCACTACTCGACCTCGGCCTGATGGCGGTGAGCCTCGCCGTCGCTATCTGGGCCGGTGAGACTACCCACAGCCTGCTGTTAAGTCTGTGGTGTTTTTTCCTGGTGCAGGCCTTGTTTGTTCTACTCCCTACTTCGTTTACCCAGCGTAGCAAGCACAATGCAGCGTTAACCGATGATGCATTCGATCGTGCACACCGTGCCGCAGAAGTGGCACTCCGAAAACTAACAACCCTTTACTAACCTCAAGGAGAACGTGATATGAAAACCAAGATCATTACCCTCGGTATCTTTGGCCTCACCGCTGCGGTGATTAGTCTCTACCCGGTGCTGGATAGGCCGGTCATAGCGAAGACCGATCCCATTATTGTGACACCGGATACCCAACCCAAGATCCAACTAGCGATCCTGCTCGATACCAGTAGCAGTATGAATGGACTTATCAACCAGACCCGCGATCAGTTGTGGCAAATGGTGAATGAATTTGCCAAGAGCAAGAAGGATGGCAAGACCCCGGCACTGGAGGTGGCGGTGTATGAATACGGCAACACTGGGCTTAGCGCAGAGAATGGTTTCATTCGGCAGGTTACCCCATTCACGCGCGAGCTTGATCAGGTCTCGGAGGCCCTGTTTGCCCTCACCACCAATGGCGGTGACGAGTACTGCGGTTATGTGATTCAGACTGCGATTAGACAATTGG
>JAHEDA010000389.1 GCA_024641445.1 Gammaproteobacteria bacterium | reverse complement strand
CACATCGACGTTCTCGCAACCACCGTAGTAGCGCTTGCCGGGATAACCCTCGGCGTATTTATTGGTCAGGACCGAGCCCTGCGCCTGCATTACGCGTGGGCTGGCATAGTTCTCTGAGGCAATCAGTTCGATGTGCTCTTCCTGCCGGGTACGCTCACGCTCCATGGCCTGCCATAACTCGTCATCAAAACCGGCAATCTGCATCTGCTTGCTAAACATCGGAACTCCCTTGAAATAATCTTTAATATCAATACGTTAAAAATACTACCGAACCCAGTGAGAGGTCTAAAGGGGCCTGCAAAAAAGGAGCTAAAGTTTAACCGATCCCACCTTAAAATGCATTGTGGTAGAGGCACTTACGGGGTAGCACGGACATAAAAAACCCCGCCAGTGGCGGGGTTCGTAGAGATACTCTCGCGATCATCAAGGCTTGGTGTTTGCCACCTTCTTGAGCGCCTCTTCGATGGAGCTTGGTGCACACATGATCGAGGCAAAGCTGTTACTGCCCATCATGGAGAGATCGGGGAAGTTGATGGCGATACGGAATTCAGCATACAGCGCATAAATCTTGCTGCCAGATACCAACAGCTCATACGGCAGATGACCACTTGATTTCATTGGTTTGAAATCGATGCGCGACATGATGTAGTGATCGCCACTGCACTCATTCGTTTCAGGACCTGCAAGGCCTACACCAAAGACGGTCTCCTGCTTGCCAGGGATATCAATGCGGTAGACCTTCTTGGTACCACCCTTGCCTTCGGCCAGACCCTTTTCAACCGCCGCCGTTGCCTTCTCGTAGGTCGACTGCATAGCTAATTGATTGTGGTCATCAAAATACGGCATCATAAACTTGTAGTGATACTCCCGGAGTTGCGCGGCCGTAAGGCCATTTTCCGGACCGTACTCCTTCACATACCCCAGGGCCTTCTTCATCGCCTCGGCTACATCGGCTAAATCGCCATCCATACGATAGACGTTCGACATATAGACAGGGTTGGTATAGGCAAGCTGTATTTCATTCCCTGACTTGGTCACGGTCACGCGTAGGGCCGCACCAAAACCACCGAACTCAGTCTTCGCAGCATGTGACTTCAGGCGATCATTTGTTATCACTATGACATCAGTATCTGCGTAGGGAGAATATTCACCCGCGATCATAAAACCCGCAGCCAGAATTTTTTGTTTTGCCTGTGTGATGACCGAGGCCGCATCGCCAGTGCTGGTCTGCGCCAGGACAAAAGGCATAAACGTCTGCTCGGCCAATGCGGGTTGGGCTATCAATAAGGCAAGTGCGAAGAAAAGGCTGGAAAATAATTTTTGCTTATTCATGACGTCCTCCAGAGATCAAAAAAAAGGCCATGCATGCATGGCCCTTACACGTACTGTGTTACTTATTATTGAAGGGGTACAACATTGGTATCCCTTTCTTGTAATTACATGTACAGACAGACATCCGATTCACCCGCAAATTCGAAGAATGTGGCAGCACCACCATACTCGATACCGGAGATAAAATCGGAGGGACTCATATCAAATAAATCGACTGTCATCTGGCATGCGACCATCTTTACATCAGATTCGATACACAGACCACGCAGTTCTTCCAGGCTGGCAACGCCCTTGGCCTTCATCTTTGACTTCATCATCAATGTCATAATGCTTTGCATGCCGGGAATCGCGGTACCAATTACTGGGAACCACTTGTCCATCGCCATCGGCATCGGCATACCAGGATTACCCAAAGGGCTAACCTGTACAGTCATCTTCTTCTTCAACAGCTGTAAGCCGTAGAAGGTGAAGAAAATCTGTACGTCATACCCCAGCGCTGCCGCTGTTGATGAGAGGATAAAGGGCGGGTAGCCCCAGTCTAACGTACCTTTGGTCGCAATAATCGCCAATTTCTTGTTGGCCATAACTCACCTCATGGTTTAGATACCCTTCATCCTACGGGTATGATTTATAGGTAACCTCTACGTTCACTTCTTAAGACTTCTTGATCTTAAAATAAAACTTGCCGCCTTCTTCTTTGGATTCCATCAACGGGTTGCCCGTCTGTTTGGCAAAGGCCTCGAAATCCTTAACTGAACCTGGATCGGTTGCGATAATCCGCAGCACCTGACCTCCAGACATACCTGCCAGCGACTTCTTGGCGCGCAGGATGGGTAGAGGGCAATTTAACCCGGACGCATCCAGTTCTTGATCAAAATCAGCCATGGTATTCTCCTTACAAATTTACTCAGGGTTAGTAGCGAAATCGAAGTGTGTGCACTTATATTCCAAACCCACACACCAAGACAACTTTTTTAAAATGCCAAGCTCCTTGGGCCATGCCAAATACCTCACAGTATTTTAGCCGCCCCCTTAGCAGACACCACACACCGTATATACCGAGTGAAGTATCAGCGAGG
>JAHEDA010000088.1 GCA_024641445.1 Gammaproteobacteria bacterium | reverse complement strand
TAGGCAATAATGTTCGCCATGATAATCAGCACGACCATCAGGCCTACGAGCACTAGCACGGTCTTGCCAACCCTGAGCCCCATATCTCTGTCATCAGTATGCATTGATATCACCCCCACATTGTTTGTGTTCCCCAAAATCTAGTCGGCGCTATACATTGCACAATTGATCCAGATCAGCTTGGTGATTTATAAGTAATTGGTTATATTTTTAAATTGAAAGTTACCGGGGCTAGCCGTACTATTGGCTTCGCTCAGGGGAGAGGGTCCTGATTTCAGGGCTGGCATGGAAATGCGTGCAGGTATGGAAGCAGAACGTCGTACAAAGAGGCGGGTTGAGTTCGACCGACCGGTTGCGCTGGTGAGTGATGCTGGCGAGAAGCTTGCGGCACGCTGCTATGATTTTTCCATGCATGGTATTGGTATTGCCACGACCTACCCTCTCAAGGTGGGCGATATTCTCCACCTCACACTTAATATTGCCCCAGCCGGTAAGGTTAATGTCCTGTCCCTCCGTGGCGAGATTGTTCACCGCGAATATGTGGCGCAGATTTTTCGGTTGGGTATCCGGTTCTACAAAAACAGGTAGTCTAAGGTTGCTCGCCCAGTGAAGGTTTCTGTAGATAGTCCTGGCGACGCCGTAATGAACTCGTCCAATCGGGATTCGCTGCTCCAATAGTAAGCAGCAAGTAACGACCGACCTCATTCTCATACCAACCGTATTGGTATTGCTGGGGTTCCACCTCAAATCCCCATACGCGTCCGTCCGCATCCTGTGCGACCCAATGAACCCAGTCAGGGAGTACGGCAGTCGTGAACATTGGTGTATATTAACATGCCAGTGGCGGTCGTGTTTTCATGGCTATGTATTCAGAGAGGAGAGTGAAATGAAGGCGAATGTGAGTAATATCGATAAGACTGTCCGGTTACTGCTGGTGTTTGTCATTGCAGTGCTCTACATGAGCGGGATGCTTCCCGGTAAGGCTGCGCTTGTGATGGGCATTATCGCGGCGATTCTGGTGGTTACCAGCGTGATAAGTTTTTGCCCCCTGTATGCGGTGCTGCGTGTAAATACACGCAAGAATTCTCCCTCGGCCTGAACGAGTGCGGCCCTAAGCAAGCAAAAACATTTACAGGAAAAATACATGAATATGCAAACAGAGATTGAGGCCAAATTGTCACATGGGCTGGCGCCTATGCATTTGCACGTCGTGAATGAGAGTAGCCAACATAATGTGCCCGCTGGCTCCGAGTCTCACTTTAAGGTTGTGGTGGTGTCTGCGCTTTTTGAGGGCAAGATGCCTATCGCACGACATCGCATGATCAACGCACTGCTTGCCGAGGAACTCAATGGCAAGATCCACGCACTGGCCTTGCATACCTATACAGAGGGTGAATGGCAAAAGACGAGTGGAAGTGCGCCGATGTCACCGCCGTGCCTTGGAGGTAGCAAGGCCTAGTCTGAGTGCGGTAGTGATGAATGGGATTGTTTTAATATCCAACGCAGACGCAATCCCAGAAATCCTAGTGCGATGACAGCAAGTAATATCAACAGGTACCATTCGTTTTTTCCCACGATACCCTGAGGGCTCATGGCCTTGTCGATGCTATAGCAATAGAGATAGGTCTTCGGAATAAGGCCCAGAAATGTTGCCAGGGTGAATTGGAAGAGAGGTAAGCGCAATATCCCCGCACTGTAGTTAATAACAGAGTGCGGAAAGCTCGGGGTCATGCGCAGGGCCAACAGGGTCATGAAGTCACCCCGTCGTTCCAGTACCTGGAATGTCCGATTTTGTCGCAATCTACCCTGCCAGGGTTGTCCCAGGTAAAGACTCAGACCATAACCAGCGAGGGCCCCAGTGGTTGTTCCGCATACCAGTATCAGGGTGGCCGGGAGGGGGGTGTAGAGTGGCGCGGTGAGCCAGAGCACCCAGGACCCCGGCAGGGCCAACATATATAAAACAGTTTGCAGGAGCAGCAAGATCAACACGAAGCCGGTGTGTCCGCGTTGGCTCTTTAGCATCTCAAACAGAACCGGCAGATTGGCAGGCTGATATAACGCCAGCAACAGACCCGCAACTACCAACATCAGCAGCAATAACGGTTTCCAGTTGGTCCTGGAAAGCAGCAGGGGAGATTGCCTAGGCAAAGATCTGACCATCCTTGGGCGGCAACTGGAGATAAAAACCCTGAGTGGATATTTCCTGCATCACCCTTTCACCGGTCGTTCTCGCCAACTTGCGTTCAGGGGTAAGGCTGAGTTCCATCACAAATTCAAGTGGCCCCAGTCTTCGGTGCAGGTCCTCGGGGAGTTGCGCAACCTTGTCTTTGTCCGGGACGAACAGGTAGGTATCCGCTTTTTTTGAGCTTTTGTAGATAAAACAGGGTATGGCTTGAGTCATGGCACTGAAGCTCCAACTGCAATAATAGGTTACCGGGTGGAGTATAATCTTTTCACCCGGATTGTACCTTTAAGTGGTGATGTACCTCACCGGTTATATATCCTGCAGTGAGATAGGCAGACCCAAGGGAGATGTATGAAAGCGGTATCGGAACATCGAGCTGGATTTGCGCTGGCCACTGCGCTACGCGAGGTCTGGCGGGCGGGTTATTCATTTGCCGATCTGCGTGCAGACCTCCTCGCCGGCATTACCATCGGGATTGTTGCGGTACCCTTGTCAATGGCACTGGCAATCGCCACCGGTGTCCCGCCGCAATTTGGTCTGTACACCGCAATCGTGGGGGGTGTCATCATTGCTCTGCTGGGTGGGTCGCGCCTGAGTATCTCCGGTCCTACGGCTGCCTTTGTTGTCATCCTGCACCCGATTACTCTGCAATTTGGATTTGGAGGCCTGTTATTAGCCAGTATGTTGGCCGGTCTGATCATGTTCATCATGGGCCTGGCCAGGTTTGGTCGCCTGATTCAATTTATTCCCTATCCGGTCACCACGGGTTTCACGGCAGGGATAGCCGTGGTAATTGCCTCACTGCAATTCAAGGACTTGTTGGGACTTGATATCGGTCAACAATCGGATCACTTCGTCACTCGAATCATCGAGGTCGTAAAACACCTGCTCACTTTGCATGCCTCAGATACCTTCATTGGCGGAGTGACACTGCTCATCATGTTGCTGTGGCGACGTATCAATACGCGTATCCCAAGTCATCTGGTTGGGGTGTTGATTGCAGGAACCCTTGCCTGGTTGTTGGGGCGTTGGATCCCGGGCTTTGAAGTGGCGACAATCGCTTCACGATTTAGTTATGACTCGGCGGGGCAGATATTGCACGGTATCCCCGCACTGCCACCATTACCCCGCTTGCCTTGGGCCTTCCCTGGTCCCGATGGTAGCCCGTTGGTGTTGTCGTTCGACCTCATCCGTGCATTGTTAATGCCAGCCTTGACCATTGCCATGCTGGGTTCAATTGAGTCGCTCTTGTGTGCGGTGGTCGTGGATGGACTGTCCGGAACAAAACACAATCCTAATACAGAGCTCCTTGGGCAGGGTATTGGTAATATGATCGTGCCTCTCTTTGGTGGATTTGCAGCGACCGCCGCGATTGCCCGCTCGGGCACTAATGTGCGGGCCGGTGCACGCAGTCCTTTTGCCGCAGTGTTTCACTCTCTATTTGTACTGCTAAGTGTCGTCTCACTGGCGCCGCTTATGGGACACCTACCTATGGCCTCGCTTGCGGCGCTTTTGTTGATCGTGGCGTGGAATATCAGTGAGATGAAGCATTTTCGGAATATCCTGAAGGTTGCACCCGCGAGTGATATTGTGGTGTTGTTGACCTGCTTTGGTTTGACTGTAGCTATAGACATGGTTGTGTCAGTGAGTGTGGGTATTATCCTGGCGGCGTTTCTCTTCATGCAGCGAATGGCGGATATCGCCCAGTTCAAAACACACTCTACACTGCACCCGTCTCTCAAGTTGCCACTACCGGAAGATGTGATGGTGTATGAGATCGCTGGCCCATTATTTTTTGGGGCAGCCGAAAAGGCCGTGTCATCACTTACACGTATCAATTCCGGTATTCGCTTCGTGGTGTTGGATATGGCGGGTGTTCCCGTTATGGATATGACGGGGCTAGTCGCATTGGATTCGATTATCCGCACGCTACATGCGCGTCATACCTGCGTGATTCTCTCTGGCGTTCAGCATCAGCCCTCAGGTCTGCTTGAGAAAGGCGAGATTAAGGAGAGCCCAGGCAGACTAATGATCTGTACAGATCTGGCGATGGCGGTCGAGCGGGTGCGGGAACGGCTTGTCTGTACGGCCTGAATCGGAAGTATGGCCACGATAGTGGTTTAATAACTGCTATACATGCGACCCTGATTAAAGATGCAGTGTGGGTCGAAGGCGAGCTTCATCTCCATGTGTAAGCGTTTGAGCGGTGCCGAGAGTGGCGCAAAGACTTCATCACGGCGTTCACCGCTGCGAAAGAGTGAGGCGTGTCCGCCGTGCAGAGCTACGAGTGTCTGTAGTGCCTCTCCGTGCTCACTGTAGTGCCAGCGTTGTGCGCCACCCCAGTCAAGGAACATATCCTCCGAGCGATCTAACGCTGCTGTCGCGGGTGGCAAGCTGAGGCGCCAGAGTGGGCGTGTGTTACTAAAGAAGCTGTGTCTTTGTTCTCGGACATCATGCCAGAAGTTTGCCGCGTCATGGAATTGTTCGCCACCAATTGCGCGCGCGCTGGCCATTACCGCACGCTCAGTTCCACATAGACGCAGATAGGTCTTGCCTTGCCAGTGACATGCTGCCGAGAGTGAATGGGGCTGTGTCGCGATCTGATTCATGCTGCGTATTGCAGTGGTGGCTGAGTCATGTTCCTGCACAAGGGTAATCTCGACGGCGGGTCGTGGCACCACCTTCAGGGAGACATCCAGAATGATCCCGAGAGTCCCCATGGCCCCAGTCATGAGGCGGGCGACGTCATAGCCCGCGACATTCTTCATCACCTCGCCACCAAAGCGCAGCACCTCACCCTTGCCATTCATAATACGCATGCCAAGGACATAATCGCGGGCGGCCCCACTGTAGGGACGGCGAGGTCCCGAGAGACCACAGGCGATAGTGCCGCCGAGGGTGGCATCTTCACCAAAGTGAGGTGGTTCAAAGGCGAGCATTTGATTGTGCTCGGCAAGCGTGGTCTCAATGACATGTAGTGGCGTGCCCGAGTGTGCGGTCAGCACCAATTCAGTGGGTTCATAGTGAATGACTCCAGTATGGCGTTTCATACTAACGCGTTCACCGAAGGCTGGGCGTCCATAGAACGACTTCGTATCGCCACCGACCAGTTGCAGCGGCTGCTGCGCGGCTATCGCCTCGGACACAACGTGCTCCAACTCGGGGGTGTAATCATAATGGTTCATATATTCCGCGCCTCGATCTGATGCAGCACATCGGTAATATTGATGTGCATCTCACTGTCTACGCGGATTGCATATTGTTTTTCGTCGGCCCCCAATGGCGTCCAGTTGGCTAGTTGCTGCTGTAAGACCTCGCATGTGGCATCCGAGACATCATGCGTCCTCGCTGCAATGCGATGAAGCAGTGTCTCGGGGTGAGCCGTGATGTCGAGTATGGCAAATGGGATCTTGAGTTCGTTCGCCAAATGACGGAAGCGATCGCGCTGTTCGCGCTGAAGGTTGGCGGCATCGATGATTACCGGGTAGCCCGCGGCAAAAATCACGCGGGCGAGTTCTTCTACCTTGGTATAAGTATGCTCGGTGGCCTCGGCGCTATAGAGTCCCCTGGACCATTCTTCCTTGCCATGCAGGTGCAACGGGATATCGTGGATACGTTTTCGCTCTACGTCAGAACGCAGCCGGACGGCACCGAGCTGTTCCAGGAGATATTGTGTAATCGTGGACTTACCCGAGGCCGAGACCCCTCGCGTTATGATTAAGGGCGTGTTGCGACTGCGAATATAGGCGAGCCCAAGATTGATGTAGCTCTCCAGTTCATCTTGAATTGTGTAGCGCTCATCCGCATCGAGGTCCTTTTGGGCGAGTCTGATCGCCGCAACCTTGGCGCGCACCATCGCGCGATAGACCAAGTAATATCGGAATACCCGTAGCCCGGCATAGTCACCGGTGATTTGCAGGTAGGTGTTCAGGAATCGCCAGGCCATCCCCCTCTCTCCACGGTCGGCCAGGTCCATGCAGACGAAGGCCACTTCGCTCATGACATCTATCCAGCGTAGGTTTGGATTGAATTCAATCCCATCAAAGATGACGATATCATCTTTGAAAAAGGCGATATTGCGTAGATGCATATCACCGTGGCACTCGCGCACAAAACCGTCACGCTTGCGCTCGCTAAAGATCTGTTGCAGTTCACTGGTGGCCTGTAGTGACCACGTCTCCAATTTTTCTATATCGGTCAGCAGGTGTCTGTTATGCAGGTGTTGGTGTAGTTGGTTGAAATTCTCAACGACGGGTTCCACCACGTGAACCGGGTCGCCATAGATAGCAGAAACACCGGCTCGTTCGATATTGGAATGAAACTCGGCGACGCGTGTCGCCAATTGATCGATGTCCTGGTTACGTAGTTCACCATGTTGTAGCAGGCGATCCCACTGTGCCGACTGTGCAAAGGCGTGCATATGGACGGCATAGTCAATGACGGGGCCATCGCCACCAAAGCAGGGCGCCTCATACGAACCTGTGACAGGTACCACGTCGATATAGAGTGAAGGCGCGAGGCGTCGATTTAACCGTAACTCCTCCTCGCAGAGGCGTTGGCGCTTTTCGAGGCTGGAATAATCCAGAAAGCCAAGGTCGACGGGCTTCTTGATCTTGTAGACGTGGTCACCCGCAATAAAGACCCAGGAGATATGCGTCTCAATGAATTCCGTTTGCGTTATGGGGCATGGATAGGCAGACGTAAGGCAAAGTGCCTGGATGTTGAGCGTCTGGGTGGATGCGGCCTTTTTCATGGCGCGTATCATAACCCAGGCTATTCGTTCTGACACCGTTCTCAGGTGCAGGAATGACTTGCCACCAGGTGAGACTACTCGGCAGAATGAGATGGTCGTGTAGGGTAATTTATGAGTGAAACAGACAACAAGTTGTTGCGGATCGATAAGTGGTTGTGGGCGGCACGTTTTTACAAGACCCGCGTCCTCGCCAGTGAGGCGGTGCAGCATGGTCACGTCCATGTAAACGGTGTTCGGGTAAAACCCTCACGGACCTTGCAGGTGGGTGAGCAACTCGAAATTAACAAATCACCCTTTAAATTTTTGATCACTGTCCTGATACTGGAATCGCGTCGAGGTTCAGCCACGCTGGCGCGGACACTCTATGAGGAGTCTGACGAGAGTATTGCCGGGCGCGAAACTGTACAAGAACAACAGCGTCTACAGGTCGCGAACAACCCGCACCCTGATAAACGACCGGACAAGCGCAATCGCCGCAAGATCATTCGCTTTGTTAGCAAACAATCAGGATAAGTCTTATGTCCAGACCGGAGTCCCCAGGGCTTGCCGCCGATGCAATTATCGAGTTAAGCCACTTACCGGGTCGACCGATTGTGCTGATTGAGCGCAAATATCCACCGCCGGGTTGGGCCATTCCCGGTGGTTTTGTCGATATCGGTGAGACCCTGGAGCATGCGGCGGTACGGGAGGCCAAAGAGGAGACCTCTCTTGATGTACAGCTGATTTGTCTGCTCGGGATGTACTCCAATCCGGCCCGTGACCCCCGTGGCCATACCGTCACGGCCGTCTATGTGGCGCAATCGAATGGCACGCCCAGGGCCGCCGATGACGCACGCCATCTGGATATCTTCTCCCTCGATTCACTGCCACCAGTGCTGGCCTTCGACCACGCCCTGGTATTAGAAGATTACCGGCGTTACCGCGAAACCGCTCAGCTCGCGCCACTTCGTTGATATCGTTACATTTAATATCGCTGTTCTTTACAAGTGTGCGATAATTCGCCATCGCGGCGGCAAATCCACATACTTCCCGCGGTTGTAATTGCGCCGACCTGTCCCCACCTATGCCGGCATGTTTTTGAAATCTACCGGAGTCCACCATGGCCACTATTGAATTGAACAGCACTAATCTCGAATCCACAATCACAGATAATGATTTTGTCATCATCGACTTCTGGGCGCCCTGGTGTGGTCCGTGTAAGTCCTTTGGTCCAGTCTATGAGACCGTCTCCGAGAAGTATCCCGATGTTGTGTTTGCCAAGGTCAATACCGAGGTTGAGCAGGAGATCGCCGGCCATTTTCAAATACGCTCCATCCCTACACTGATGGTCTTTCGTGAACAGATCATCCTCTACTCCGAGGCGGGGGCTCTGCCTCAGAACGCCTTCGAAAAATTGGTGGCGGATGCCAAGGCACTGGATATGGCCGAGGTACACAAGGCCATCGCCGCGGAGCAGGCCAACGCCTCTTAGTTCTGGGTATTACTCTCCAATACTATGCCGGTGTCGAAATACACCGGCATTTTTTTGAAACTGCGGGAATAAAGCCTGTGTGAATAGGTATTAGTCCTGTGAATAAAAAAGGGGTGAGGGTATGCGAGGATTGCGGATTACTTTGTATGTGCTGCTGGCGCTATCGGCTTTTTCAGCCGTGCCAGTGCGTTCCGAGACATCGCTCAAGGTCGATAAAATAAAGGTCTCACGCTGGAATACCTTTGCGAATGACCTGCTACGGCTGCATTCCTGGCTGCTTAATCAGCATAAAGTCGTGGAACAAGACAGCTTGGGTGGATATGCCGAGCAACCCAATTTTTACCAGGAAAAGAATTATTATTTGCAGGACGGGCATCGACTGCTCAGTCGCGTGCAGTGGGAGAGGGAGGCCC